>JBBQCU010000006.1:0-20645 GCA_038319065.1 Methylococcales bacterium | reverse complement strand
AAGGTTTTGTATAGTCCATCCAATACCAATGAATTAGGGCTAACCATACCGACTACCTTGTTGTTTTCAAGAACAGGCGCCCTGACCAGGTTATAGTTGGCAAAAAGCCGGGAGCAATAGCGGATATCCATATCAGGATGCACCGAAATGACCGGTTTAGTCATAATTTCATAGACATTAACCCGATCCGGTGCACGGTCCTTGGCCAGAACATGGCGAGCGATATCTCCGGAAGTCAGCATGCCGTATTCATCATCTTCATTGCGTTTATTTACAATAAGAACCGCCGTTTTAAGTGTTTTCATCTTTTTTAAGGCATCGGCTACCGTTGCAACGCCGTCAATGGTACCGAAATCGGTTTTCATGACATCTTTTACACGGATTAAGGTACTTTTTTCTATCATATTTGATCCTCTAATTCATGGGTTAATTCTTCAACCTGGCGCATGACACCGATAGCATCTTCAACATCCACCTGAAAAGCAATACCGGTACCGGGTTTATTGTCGAATTGTGCAACCTTGGCGATTTTTTCCAGGATGTGCCGGCTGAGATGCTCTTCAACCAAAAACAACAACACATCCCTTGGCGATTCCAAAGTCAAGCCAAAAAAGGTTTTCGACTGTTTCAATCCTTCGCCACGGGCATGATTGATAACCGTAGCGCCTTTGGCGCCGCTTTGGCGTGCGGCATCAAGCACCTTATCGGTTTTATCATCTTCCACAAAGGCAATAATTAATTTGAAATGCATGGTTTACCTCAATATTTAGATGAGCGTCTGCGGTTGCTAAGCCATTGTGCAATTTGCGCGTAGCTTAGTACAGCAATAATGGGGAATAAACTGGCAAAGGCTATCAAACCAAAACCATCCAACAATGGATTCCGGCCCGGTACAGTTTCAGCCAGACCCAGTCCTAATGCTGTCACCAATGGTACGGTGACCGTAGAGGTTGTTACCCCGCCAGAGTCATAGGCCAGTCCGATAATCATTCTAGGCGCAAACAGGGTTTGTATCAGCACGACAATGTAACCTGCGACAATAAAATAATAAAGCTCGTTACCTGTAACAATTCGAAACGCGCCCAAAGCGATACCGAAAGCAACACCGATTGAAACCGCTATACGCAGGCCCCAGGCATGAATTGTTCCACCTGAAATTTGTTCAGCCTTAATGGCGACGGCGAGCAGGGACGGTTCTGCCAAAGTCGTCGCAAAACCAATGCTGGCGGCAAAAACGTAAACCCAGGCATACGCTTGCCAAGGCCGGGTTTCTTGATCAGGATTAAGCCCTAAAAATTCAGGCGTTGTCAACTGGCTTGCCATTAACTTACCCAATGGAAACAACGCCATTTCCAAACCTTCCAGAAAAAAAGTAATACCCAGTAAAACATATAAAAAACCGGTTAGTGTTTTTTTTGGGTTTGCCAAAGGTTTTCGAATAACCAATAGCTGAAAACCAATGATAATCGCTGCGATAGGTAAAATATCCCGGCAGGTTGCCAATAGTGCCAGTGCAAAATCAGTTGACCATTCGATCATATCAACATCCCGTAACCCATCACAAAAATCATTGGCGTTAATGACGCAAAGGCGATTAGTCCAAAACCGTCAATCATCGGATTACGGCCTTTGATTGCAGTAGCGAGACCTACACCAAGAGTGGTCACAAGTGGAACGGTAATGGTTGATGTTGTAACGCCGCCGGAATCATAGGCGATACCTATGATCTCCGCAGGTGCAAACGGCGTGATGATGATCACACAGCAATAACCGCCGATAATTAAATAAAACAAAGGCCAGCCCCGGATGATTCTTAATACGCCAATTAAAATAGCAAAACCAACAGACAATGCAACAGTTATGCGTAGCCCCAAAGCATAACTATCCCTGGCCGCGTTGGTTTGTTCAATCATACCGCCTTTACTGGCAATGTTTGCGGCTTCCTCTGCAATGGCTATTAAAGCCGGTTCAGCAACTGTAGTACCAAAACCTAAACAAAAGGCAAATGTCAGTAGCCAGAATAAACTGCCTTTACGTGCAAAGGCATAAGCCATTGCCTCGCCAAGTGGGAACAGGCTTTGTTCCAGTCCTTGAATAAAGAGGGTAAGACCGAGAATAACAAAAAGTGTGCCCATAATTAAACTGGCAACATCAGGCACAGGTTGGCCGATAATCAAAACCTGAAAAATCAAAACAACCGCAAGAATTGGAGCCAGATCCAAAAAACTGTTGAACAGTTGTTTAATAAAACGGTTCTTAAGCATAACTATTCCAATTTCTTGAAGATGGCTTGATTGTATATTAAAGATGTAGCGTAAAGCTATCAGGTTTATACCCTGGGGATAATATAGTCGCTGCCTGTTGCATCTACATCGTACAAACCGGCAACATGACCACCGTTATAAGCGTTATAAGTTCGCAAGATAATTTCCGCTAATCCTTCTACCAGATCATAATCACCAAGGTGTTCCAAGTTAACCCATCTTGCCTCTGAGACATCGCTCCGCGCAATCGGCTGATTATTTACTTCATCCGCTAACTGGGCTAGATAATCAATAATTACATAATGAAAACCTTCGACGCGCCTTTCGACCACTGCGACAATATTTTTAACTTCGGTATCCAGACCTGTTTCCTCTTTAATTTCCCGTCGACAAGCTTCAAGCAACGATTCACCCGCCTCCAACTTTCCGCCGGGAATAGACCAAAAGCCCATAGCGGGCGGTTGATTACGCTGAATCAATAATATTTGTTTCTGATTGTTAAACACGATACCGCTGACGCCCAGAGTGGGCACGGGTAATAAATTTTTATTATTCTGCATTCAATGTCACCTTTTGAATTTTTCATTATCACTGATGCTTTGAGTCTCTAAGAACTCTATCTTCCTTCGGCTGCGCTCAGGATAGGTTCTTTGGTATTTAACTGCTATTTCTAGCGTCAGGGATTTTGTTCATCTACCCTTTTTGCCAGCGCCTGAAGTACAGAAGAAATTAGCACAGGATAATCCGGTGTATCACTCAATTTCCGCAAAGCCACCGGTAATTTATGCAATTGATCACGAGTATATTCTCTGATTTCGATCAATTCAGGCCGCGTCGCTGTTACTGTGCCCCCCTGCATAACTGGTTGCAGCAGCGGTTGGCCGGAACAAGGCGCATCGGTTACGGTAACGGTATCAAAGCTCATCACGCCGTTATCATTGAAATGCCGGTACACCTGCTTGCGTCCCGGCCAAGTGGCTTTGCCTTCCGAACGCTTACGTCTGGGTATGCCGGCATATTCCTGCAACTTATAGGCGCAATCAAGGTAAGGTGCATCGGCTGACGTATCCAGATGTGTGCCGATGCCGAAACCGTCAATCGGGGCCTTTTGAGCTATCAAACCGGCAAGCGTGTATTCATCAATACTACCGCTGGCAAAGATAGTCGTATCCTGAAGACCACCTCGATCCAGTATCATCCTGACATTTTTGGCGTGATCCGCCAAATCTCCGCTATCAAGACGCACCCCTTTGATTTTTATACCTTGCACCGCTAATGCAGGGGCCAGATCGACGACTTTTTGTGCGGCTATTTCGGTATCGTACGTGTCGATCAATAACACGGCATTGTCCGGATTGGCTTCTGCAAAATGCATAAAAGACTGGCTTTCCCGGCTATGGGTTTGCACAAAAGAATGGGCCATCGTGCCGTAAACAGGAATACCAAAAGATAGTCCGGCAGCCACCGTTGCCGAGCCGTCAAAACCTGCCAGATAACTGGCTCTGGCGGCCAATAATGCGGCCTCGCTACCATGTGCCCTGCGCATACCGAAATCAACCAGCAACTTGTCCTCAGCTATTAATACCGAGCGCGCGGCTTTGGAGGCAATCAAGGTCTGAAAATGTAAAAGATTGATCAATCTGCTTTCTATCAATTGAGCTTCGGGAAGCGGCGCTGTGATGCGTAAAATCGGCTCATTCGGGAAAAACACCGTACCTTCGGGCATTGCATGAACATCGCCGGTAAAGCGCAAAGCGGCCAATCGGTCAAGCACAGCCGGTTTGAAGTGGTGCGTCCCTGATAGCCATTCGATTTCATCGGGAGAAAACTGTAGCTCTTTCAGATAGGTTAGCACCTGCTCCAGCCCCGCAGCGATCAGATAAGCGCGGTTTTTAGGCAATTTGCGAATAAAAAATTCAAACACCGCTTGCTCTTCCATGCCTTGCTCATAATAGCCCTGCAGCATGGTCAACTGGTACATTTCAGTCAGTAACGCACTATTTCCTGTCATTGAATCATAGCCAATGTAATCGGTATTGCACCCTTTGAAATCATTTGATTGATCGCCTGTTCCCCATCTTGCCTGTGGACATTAACAGCACGTACTGCATCAACCAGCAACAGCACCTGATATTTAAGGACCCGGGCATCGCATACGGTATGTAAAACACAATAGTCGGTAGCCAAACCACCGATGAACAAACGTGAAACACTTAACTTTTTCAACTGCTCATTCAGGTCAGGGTTCTCAAAACCTGAATAGCCGTCATTTTCTGCCTCAATTCCGGTGGAAAAAACAGGGGCTGAGGCTGGAAGATGCAAGCTTCGAGCAAATTCTGCACCGGTAGAACCGGCAATACAGTGATCGGGCCAGGGTCCGCCCTGCTTGATAAAAGATCCATGGTTTTTCGGGTGCCAGTCACGAGTTGCAAATACCGGCAATTGCCGCTGAATAAAGCGATCGATATAGTTATTCATGACCGGTATAACATGATCGCCTTCCGGCACGGCCAAGCGGCCGCCGGGCAAAAAATCATTTTGTATATCGATTATTAATAAGGCATCACCTATGCCCAACTCAACTTTATCTGTGTTGTTTTTGTCGTTATTCATGTAATACTCTCCTTGGAAATAGCCTCCATTGATTTAATACCCTATTAATTTTCTTAACCTCGTGCTGAGTCATATAATGGCCTTAGCTGCCTGTGCGGACGATTATTTATCGCCGGACAAGTGTTATTGATCCAGCCGGAAATGTAAAGCTCAGAATCGTTTCCGTATACCCTTGCTTAATCCTCCAGAGGTTTAGAGATGCATGAAGAATTGCCTTGTACTTTGCTTACGTGGGAAGAAATTTACAGTTTATGCCGGCAAGTGGCAGGACAGTTGCGTAAGTCAAGTTTCCGGATCGATGTCATTGTCGCCATAGCCCGGGGCGGTTATGTGCGGGGTAACCCTACTGCAAAGCCTAATCAAAGAGCGACATGATATCAATGTAACCAGCCGGCAGATAGAAGAAGCGATTTTATTGCTCCAAAACACAGAAAAGTGATAGCCGAAGATAACCCCCCGTTTTTAGAAAATTAAAAGCCTTTTATGCAAAATGAAAAAAATAAAGAAATTGCTTCTAAATTGAGAGAAATAGCCACCTTACTCGATGAGCAGAAGGCCAATCCATTTCGGGTTAATGCCTATTTGAGTGCAGCCGAAACGATCAATACTCTGGACGAGCCAGTCGAGGATTTGCTGCGACGCGAAGGCTTTCCGGCCTTGCTGGAAATTCCGGGTATCGGTGAAGGCATTGCCAGATCCATTAACGAGTTCGTGATGACCGGTCGCATGAGCCGTTTGGAAAGTTTGCAGACAGGGCATGACCCCATCGCTTTATTCGAACAAATTCCGGGAATCGGCCCCAAGTCGGCACATCGGATCATTGAGACGCTGCATATCGATACACTGGAAGCCTTGGAACTGGCGGCACATAACGGCCGCTTAAA
This sequence comes from Methylococcales bacterium, assembly GCA_038319065.1. GTDB lineage: Bacteria > Pseudomonadota > Gammaproteobacteria > Methylococcales > Methylomonadaceae > Methylobacter_C. The sequence continues at coordinate 14,884 of JBBQCU010000006.1, read as the reverse complement.
ACAAGTCCCCGGCTTCAGCGCGAAAAAAATCGCCCTGGTGCAATCCTGGCTTACCCATATTTTGGGATATCGCCGGCCACGTGTCGAATCTCAACAAACTATTGCAGAGCCACCCGTTAGCTTATTATTGAAAATAGACGAACAGTACCGCAAAAAAGCAGGAGCCGGTGAGCTGCCGGCCATCGCACCGAAACGGTTTAACCCGTGCGGCGAAGACTGGCTCCCCATAATGCATGCAACTAAACAGGGTTGGCATTTTACCGCTTTATATTCAAATACCGCGCGCGCTCACCAACTGGATCGAGTGAAGGATTGGGTAGTGATTTTTTTCTACGATGACCGGCACCATGAGGGACAACACACCGTAGTCACCGAAACGCGAGGCACTATAAAAGACCGGAGAGTAGTCCGAGGCCGGGAAAAGGAATGTACCGATTATTATTTGGCATAGGCAGTTTGATTTGCTTCGGAATACAATATCAATCTACTTTGTCTCACACAGGATTCGATTTATGGCTATCAGTGTCTTCGAGATTTTTAAAATAGGCATTGGCCCGTCCAGTTCTCATACCGTGGGCCCAATGCGTGCTGCGATGGAATTTGCGACTAATCTGGAAAAATCCGGATTCATCGACAAGGTCGATCGCTTAACAATAGGGTTATTTGGTTCTTTAGGTGCAACGGGTAAAGGTCACGGTACTGATAAAGCGGTCATGCTCGGACTCGAGGGCGAGGCGCCGGATCTGATCGATCCGGCAATCATACCCAATAGGCTTGAAACCATCAGACAAACCGGCCGGATTAATTTATTGAAACAATGGCCTGTGCGTTTCGATGAAAAAGCGCAATTGCTGTTTCATCGCAAGGTCCTGCCTTATCATTCAAACGGCCTGCGTTTTACCGTTTTCGATGAATCGGGAACAGAGTTGATGCAAAAGGATTATTACTCAGTCGGTGGGGGATTCGTTGTGACTGGAGATACAGCGGCTGCCGATCGTTTGACGGATGACGATACGTGTTTACCGTATCCTTTTAAATCTGCAGATGCACTCTTAAAATTGTGTTCCACCCATAAAAAGCCGGTTAGCACTTTAATGCTGAGCAATGAAAGGGCCTGGTTGAGCGAGCAGGAAATAAGGAAAAATCTGCTCAATATTTGGCATGTTATGCAGGCCTGCGTCGATAGAGGCCTGCATCAGGAAGGCATATTACCGGGCGGCATGAAGGTTAAACGCCGGGCAGCAAATCTTTACCAGCAGTTAACCGGTGTGATTCCCAGACAAACGCCTGGCTTGCCGGTGGGAACGCTGGATTGGGTCAATCTGTTTGCGCTGGCTGTCAGCGAGGAAAACGCCGCAGGCGGCAGAGTGGTAACCGCACCGACCAACGGTGCCGCAGGCATCATACCGGCGGTTTTACATTACTATTGGCAATTCTGTGAAGGCGCAAATGAAGAGGGTGTCATCCGGTTTTTATTAACAGCTGCTGCGATTGCTATTCTTTACAAGGAAAACGCTTCCCTTTCCGGTGCCGAAGTCGGTTGCCAAGGCGAAGTAGGCGTAGCTTGTTCGATGGCGGCAGGGGCACTAGCAGAAGTGTTGGGAGGTACGCCGCAACAAGTCGAAAATGCCGCTGAAATCGGTATGGAACATAATCTGGGCCTAACCTGCGACCCGGTGGGCGGCCTCGTTCAGGTGCCTTGTATCGAACGCAACGCCATGGGTTCGGTTAAAGCAATCAACGCTGCGCGGATCGCTTTGCGAGGTGATGGAACGCATTTCGTGTCGCTGGATAAGGTGATTAAAACAATGCGCGAAACGGGCGCCGATATGAAAACCAAATACAAGGAAACCTCGCGCGGTGGTCTTGCGGTAAATCTTACGGAATGTTAATGCTAAAACCGCAATTGGAATTTTTGGGTACTAGAGTATTAAGGCCGCTTAATCCGGAATGTCTGGTTTTGGTAAACAACAACCAGGCTATCAGGACGAATTTCTTTCAGTACCATTGCGTCCTTTATTTGTTGACCGGATTTATATTTGATCATATCAATCATGACAAAACGTTCTTCAGGTTGCTGTGAATAGACAAATACATTAATGTTAAATTTCGGCACCGTCTGTCGAAATTCATAAGACAAATCGCTTAAAAAGGGTATGTCATTTTTTACAGAGGCTTTTTTTTCAAGTATCGCCTCAGGCGGCTCCGGTTCAACTTTGACAGCAGCTATCGCAGGAGTGGTTTGTTGTGTAGGTAGCCCCGGTTTGTTGACAATCACAGGTTGTTTAATCATGTCAGGCACCGGTTTTTTTGGGATAACCGGTTTAACCGGCAATGGAGCAGGTTCCGGTTTTTGTGCTTCAACCCATTCAGAAATAGAAGCTGTTTTAGCTTCTGTTTGTTGTATCGGTCTTTCCTGAGGCATGGATTTAGCAATCACGTCAGACTTAACCCTGGTTTCTTGTACCGGTAGGGGTTTTGAAATAGCTTGCGCTATTGTTTCTGGCGCCGGCTTAAAGTAATTCAGGACAAACCAGACGATGCAGGCAATTATCAACACATTGCCGATAATTAGAAAAACAAAAAATCTTGTTGTCTTGCTGCGTTTTTGTTTCGGCTGATGGAGCAGAATTCTGTCAGTTACAGTCTCGGGGTGAAGAGCCTGTCTTTCCTGTTCTGATTTACGTAGTGCATTTAGAATAAAAGACATAATTAATCGGTTATTTCCAAGTGAGGGAATTCAAGTCCACTCGCGATTTTTTTAAGATGTGCCATGGTATTTTCTCCTACCTTGCCATCCTCGGGTAATTGATGCTGATGCTGAAAATTTATAACGCGTGCGACTAAATTATCATCATAAAAACGTGGCTGCTTTACGATTTCGCTTTTTCCGTCCACACTGTTTAGCATGTAGCGTAGCCATAATACATTATTCGATATGTGGCGGGGGTATATCGATTTGAAATCCGAGATTGGCGACAGCTCCAGTATTAAATAATAACCGTTCCAATACGGCAATACATCCGCCAAGGGAAAGGACATATTATCCTGGAAATAAACCATGGATTGGTTTTTTCCGTATCCGGTTAGCAAGGCATGGCGCTTTTCTTCACCAGTCAATGAAAACTCCAGAATAGCCGGGCGATGTGTTTCCAACAGGTCTTTCCAGTTGGCTTTGCCAAACACACAGCGGAGCCCCGTTGTTTCTACATAATGACAATCAACCTGATTAGTCTCAGGAATTGGGCTGCCCCAAATCTTCAGGGCGCTGATTAATGCAGAATTTAATGAATAACCGGGATTATTGATCCAGTCATGAAAGGTTTTTATTTTAGCAACAGGAACCGTGTTAATTTTTTCAATAGGCAGCGGGGGTTTTTGATCAGGCTGCCGGGTTTGGCTGACAGCTTCAGGTTTTGTCCGGATGGCAGGAGATGTTATTGCAAGATTGACAGTGGCTTGATTCCTCGCTTTGGGCAAATAACTTAAAAAATAAAGTCCAGTGGCAATACAACCAACAAATAGCAAGCCTGATAGTGCAGTCAGGTAAGGAAATTTTTCATCGGCAAAAACCAGTGTTTCATTGGCCGCGCCGCTGATGATTGCAGGCGTAATAACATGAGTGTTGGTTGAATAGGCTCCAAGCAAAGCGCGATCACACAGAATGTTTATGACTCTGGGTATACCTGAAGACAGTTTATAAATTTTGCGTATTGCACTTTCTTTAAAAATCCCGGGATGACCATTAGAAACTGTCAACCGATGGCAAATATAAGCACGGGTTTCATCCAGTGATAACGGCAGCAAGTGATAGCGGGCGGTAATGCGCTGATTTAACTGACGCAAATCCCGTCGTTTCAGTAATTCTTTCAATTCAGGCTGACCGACCAGAATAATTTGCAATAATTTTGTTTTGCTGGTTTCCAGGTTGGTCAACAGGCGAATTTGTTCCAGCACTTCCAAACTTAAATTCTGCGCTTCATCGATCAGCAAAACCGTGCGTCTGCCATTGGCATGAGCGTTAAGCAAATGCTGGTTTAAAAGATCGATCAGGATCTTTAACGAATGCTGATTTTTGTCATAGCTAATGTCCAGCTCATCACAGAGGGTAGCCAATAATTCGATTGCATTAAGTTTTGAATTCAATATCAGGGCGATATCGATATTTTTCGGTAGTTGTTGCAAAAGGCAGTGGCAAAGCGTTGTTTTGCCGGTACCGACTTCGCCGGTTAAAGCAACAAAGCCCCCGCCAACATTAATGCCGTAAAGGAGATGAGCCAAACCCTCCTGATGGCGAGGGCTCATATAAATGAAGTGCGGATCGGGCGCTATGGAAAACGGCAATTCACTAAAATGAAAGTATTGGTTATACAAAGTCCTGGATTTTTCGATAAAGCAAAAAATGATTATCGATTATTGTAACCTACAACTGAAAAGAATCACGCAAGACAATAGCCATAGCAGGCTTTCTGTTTTTACCCCTCCGGGTAAATCTCAAATATCCCCATTCCGCAGTTCTTTAACACCCAGCCACCGTAAACCCGATTGCTAACCATATAAATCGTTATGTCCGAATGGTTTCAGCCAGCGAACCACGTGGGTTTTTAATCAGTTCGGAAACAATATTGGTATCCAGCAAATAACGATAGCCCGCCATATCAGAAAATATTTTCCGGCTCGCCGGGTGGATCGGTTATTTCCGGAAAATCCTCGTCAAGAGTAGGCAAGGTAGCCAACAACTCCTTCAGGCTTTTTCGTTTGACCGGTTCGATAATCAGCCTATCGCCTTCCTTGCGGATAATCGCTTCCGTACCTTCCAGTTCAAATTCGCGTGGAATACGTATAGCCTGATAACGGCCGTTTCTGAATAAGCTGACGTGACGTTCGCTGTGCATAATGAGTCCCCTTCTAGTGACATAAATGCAAGCATTGGCTTGCATTTAAGACCTGTCAATCGAGATAGTTAATGTGGTTTTGGTCGGGTTACATAAGCGTTAATCCAACCTGCTAGGTTTGCGCAGAGAAGCATTAGAGGAGGCGTGTGGGAGGGCAAACAGCTTTATCGTTTGCCGATAGAAGTGGTGGGCAGAAAAGCGTTGCCCACCCTACACAGCTAAACATTGCAATAGCGACCTATCATGTTTAAAAAAAATCGACATTTATTCGTATGACCAGAGACGGTTGTATAAAACAGGCCCGACCAACGCTGTATAATTGATTCGACCAAACTCCAAAAGAGGGCAAAGCGATGAGTATTGATTATCACCACATAATTACCATTGAACCTGGCAAACGCAGCGGCAAGCCCTGTATTAGAGGCTTACGGATTACCGTTTATGACGTGCTGTCCTGGCTGGCCGATGGCATGAGCCGTACTGAAATTATCGAGGATTTCCCCGAATTAACGGATGACGATATTACTGCCTGTTTACAATTTGCAGCCGATAGGAAACACCAATCTGTAACTATCAAAGCCTTATGAAGCTATTGCTTGATGAAAACCTGTCACGGCGAATCGTGCCATTTATCCAAAACAGCGACTCCGATTCAACGCAGGTCGCTTTGGGTAACTCGCAGTAAATAATCTACCCCATAACAGATCGTCATACCCGCCGGGAAGCGGGTATCCAGTGCCATGGATGGCAAGCTTAATACGTCCATGTAGGCTGGATTCCGGCAATTCCTGCCGGAATGACGAATATTTAGGGTGGTAATTTATTTTTTGCGAGTTACCTTGATTGGCTTGGGACATGTTAACGATCGTGTCATTCGCCAATATGCCATTGATAACGGCTACATCATAACTACCCGAGATGCTGATTTTTACGAAATGAGCCTGATTCATGGACAACCGCCCAAGATCGTTTGGCTCAAGATGGGCAATCCATCGAAAACGGCAACTATCAAAACCTTGCCGGATAATCAGCAAACCATACAACTGAAAAAAATCCCGCAAGACAAAAGCCAAAGCGGAATTTCTGTTTTACCCCTCCGCCTACATCTTAAATACCCCCCATTTTGCAATTCTCAAAAACATCCAGACATCGAAAACACGATTCCTACGTTTTTACTCAGTTGATATTTTTCTTGTTTTGTGATTTACTTTCTTAAAATAAAAATTACAACGCTAAACCTATCGGAAGGTAGGGACAGAAAGTCGCGGATCCCAAACAACGGAAAGCCGGGCTGCCGAGGGTGACATCGTGAATGTCACGCGAGGTGGTTCGGCTTTTTTATTGGCCGCTTTTTATAAATCGAAGACTTCGCCACGGCAGTAAAGAGGTTTGGGATGAATAGGTTCATTACCGTGCTTGAACACATCAATAATAAAAAGAACGCCTTGGCTCTTGCCTTCTTATGCCTGTTTTTAGTGGGCAGTTTCGCAGGCACGGCTAATGCGGGCATTAATCAATGGACCCCCATTGGGCCAGGGGGGGGTTCATTAGTGCCTTGGCTATCGATCCCGTTAATCCGACGACCCTTTATGCCGGGACCATTAATGGTGGCGGCGTCTTCAAGAGCACGGATGGGGGCGCCAGCTGGCAAGCCGCCAACAACGGACTGACTGACCTCCACGTCAATGCCTTGGCCATCGATCCACTCACCCCGGCGACCCTTTATGCCGGCACCAATACCGGCGTCTTCAAAAGCAGCAACGGCGGCACCGATTGGCAAGCCGTAAACACCGGGCTTACTAACCTCAACGTCAATGCCCTCGCCATCGATCCCCTCACCCCGGCGACCCTTTATGCCGGCACCAATGGCGGCGGCTTCAAAAGCAGCAACGGCAGCACCGATTGGCAAGCCGTCAACACCGGGCTGACTAACCTCTACGTCAATGCCCTCGCCATCGATCCCCTCACCCCGGCGACCCTTTATGTCCGGCACCAATGCCTTCTTCATTTTTAGCAACGACGGCGTCTTTAAGAGCACCAACGGCGGTGCCAGTTGGCAGCCCGTCAGTAACGGGCTGAACCCCCTTAATTTTAGTGCCCTCGCCGTTGATCCCGTCAACCCGACGACCCTTTATGTCGGCACCTATGGCTTATTCATCTTTAGCAGCGGACCCTTCTACATTGGCGACGGAGTCTTCAAGAGCAGCAACGATGGCGCCGGTTGGCAGGCCGTCAACAACGGGCTGAAAACACGCGCCATTTCCGCCTTGGCTGTTGATCCCATCAACCCGGCAACCGTTTATGCTGGGACCTATGGGGGCGGAGTGTTTAAAATCACTTTTTCAGAGATACCAGAACAACCTGTTTATTTGAATCCTTTATCACCGGTTATGGTGCCACCGGAAAAGAGTAAAAATCTCATTCTGTTAATTCATGGCTGGAATAGCGACCCACAGACTTGGGCAAATGAGATGGGAATAAACATTGCTCAACAACTGATTCCTGGTTATAGCGGAAATCCATGCAAGGATGGAGTTGAAACAAATACTGCAATTTGGCAAATCTGCGCCATTGATTGGAGTGTTTTATCTGCGTTCCCACCCTATACACCTTGGGGTGCTTACATCAAAGCAATGTTAGTAGGTGAGGCACTAGCTCCCAAGATAGTTGAGAATAGATATGATTTTATCCTTTTTATAGCCCACAGCGCTGGTTCAGAACTAGCCCACAGTGCTTCAACTAATATAAAGATAATTGTTGACCAATATAATGCTAAAAATCAGACTACACCGATCATAAAGCCTGTTATCCATACGACATTCCTGGATGCTTATGACCCCCTTGGCGCATCTTCGTTTTATGGCGATGCCTCTGACTGGTCCGAGCAGTACGTTGACTATAGACAAACCGGCCTTTTTCCAGGGCGCACAGACTATACGCGTATTCAGCTTCCCGGTGCATATAACTTTGATGTTACTGATTTGGACCCGAACTCTACAGACATCCTTGGAATAGAGGCTCACAAATGGCCTTATAAATTTTATAATTCTACTACGCTAAATAAAAATCTATTTGATTATGGGTTTGTGCTGGCGAAGGCAGCCGGTGGCAACCCAAGCCCTACACAATATCCGAGAGGTAAAAAGTGTATTGCTTTGAAAGTAGATGGTATATGCTCAGAAAGTGCAGAGCTAGCAGTGCAAACTCAAAAAATGATTATTATTGGCGATGTGCTTAACTATATAAATATTGCTGATGCATTGATGAGCCCCGAAGGAACAATTTCACTGGTGGCCAATACTATTCTCAAACTAATCACAGGAGCACCCGTTTGGATAAGTATTCCGATAGTACTCCCAGAACCTGTTGACGTAATCTCTTTCGACTATACATTTATACGCCAGGCTGAAGGATTATTAACCGTATTATTTGATGACCAAATTGTATACAATGCAGATGAGCGACTTAAACAAGTAGGTGTGTCTAATTTTTCTGGTGATGTGCCTATTGGTGACATTAAAAGTGGTACTCACACGCTTTTTTTCAGACTTGATGCTTACAATGGCACTCAATCAGAAATTGATATTTCTGACGTTCAACTGGGTAAAATGACCGTCGTTACCAATCAGAAACCCACCGCCAACGCCGGCCCTGATCAAACCGCTCGTCTGGGTAGCTTGGTCACCCTGACCGGCAGCGCCAGCGCCGACCCCGACAACGGCCCTTCGCCCCTAAGCTTTGTCTGGACACAAACGGCGGGACCTACCGTTACCCTAGCAGGCGCCACTTCAGTTACACCTAAGTTTACTCCCACAGGGGTGGGAAGCTACACGTTTAGCCTCACGGTAAATGACGGCCAAAGTGACAGCGCGGCAGACGTCGTAACGATCACCGCGCCGAAACTGGGCGACATCGACCTGGACAGCGATGTGGACAATAATGATCTGAACCTGATTCTGGCGGCGCGCAATACCCCGGCCAACGGACCGAACGACCTGCGCGACCTCAACGGGGATATAAAGATAGATGCCCTCGACGCCCGCAAACTGGTGCTGCTCTGCACCCGGCAGCGGTGTACGACGCAGTAAAAGTGCAAAAAGGCTGAAAATGCTGCAGGAGTGGTATCAACAACAATGAAACGCCGATCCCGGTAATATTGACAAAGGTGACGCCTATGAGCGCTATAGGAAATAGGACAACACAAACCACAAAAGACTTGATTGAGCAATTACCCCCGGAGTTGCAACAGGAAGTGTGCGACTTTGCTCAATTTTTGCTGGAGACCAAAGTGCGGCCCAGGCGGAAGCAACTGAGGATGAGTTGGGCTGGGGCGCTCCATGAGTTCCGTGACCAATTCACTTCGCTGGAACTGCAAAAAAAGTCGCTTGAATGGTGGAGCGATTGATGTTCCTCCTGGATACCAACATCTGGCTGGAATTGCTGCTAAACCAGGAGAAGGCGGATGCAGTGCGGGAGTTTCTTCAAACGACAGAAGCCCATCTCCTGTCCATCACTGAGTTTTCCCTTTACTCCATTGGCATCATTCTGACGCGGCTTAAGAAAGACGCGGTATTTGAGGATTTTCTCTCAGACATCGAGGATTCGGGTATTGGAAGGGTTCGCTTGGACATTCAGGGTCTTAAACAGACACTTGTCGTTCGGCAGCAATTCCAGTTGGACTTTGACGATGCTTACCAGTACGTGGCAGCGGAGAAATATGATTTGACCCTCGTAAGTTTCGACAGCGACTTTGATCGGACCCGGCGAGGAAGAAAAACACCTATGGAGATTTTAGGGGGACAGATACCGTGAGCGTCGAAATGACCTGCGGACCCCTCAACGAAGATATAAAGATCGATGCCCTCGATGCCCGCAAGCTCACCCTCCTTTGTACAAGACTGCGGTGTGCTGCCCAGTAAATGAAAAAACAAAACAGGAGCAAGGAGATGAAAAAGATAATTCGAAGCCTGCTTGGCGCCGCACTGCTGCTACTTTCGGCGGGGCCTTCCCAAGCCATTACCTTGAGCTTTAACCCCATCGCACAGAATATCGCCGCGGGCTCTCCGGTGGATGTGGCGCTGGTGATTTCAGGGCTAGGCGACGGCATAGCGCCTTCGCTGAGCACGTTTGATGTCGATGTCAGTTTTGATCCGGGAATTCTGGACTTTAGCGCTGTGACATTTAGCCCGCTTCTCGGCGATCTTGCTTTTGGAGAGGCCGTTACCAGTTTTGACGGCAGCGTGCCCGGCGTTGTGAACTTGTTCGAGCTGAGCCTTCTCGAAGGGGATTCCGTCACTTGCATTTTCTGTATCCCTCCGTTTTTGGACGACTTGCAACCCGCAAGCTTCATCCTGGCCACCATAACCTTCGACAGCCTGTCTGCCGGTACCAGTACACTTGGAATCAAGCTCAACGCGCTGGCTGATGCATTCGGCGAACCGCTCACTGCCGAGGCGAGCGATGCTAATATTACAGTCAACGGCTCGTCTGTACCTGAGTCGACCGCACTAATGTTACTTGGCGCCGGACTCATGGTGTTTAGAATTACGCGCCAGCGCAGGATTTCACTTCCAAACCGGATATCGTGAATTAACCTGATGGGCAGACTTTTTTGCCCACCGATTTCAATACTAAATGAATTGTCTCATCAATGAGATGGACAGAAAAAAATTGCACTTACCCGAAGCCGCTCCCACAAGACACACCGGCATAACTCATCGCTCCACTTGTTGTTGATTCCGCAACTGGATTAACCCACCAGATCAGGCACTAGCGAAACAATCGTACCTTTAACAGCCTGCGCAGCAGCAGTTCGCAGGTTATGTTGTTCATCGTCATTCACTTCAGGATGCAAATGACGAATAATGCCACTGCGTCCTACTACCACAGTAAATCAATGGGGTCAAATCAATGGGGTCAAATCAAAAATCAAGAAAATCAATGGGGTCAGACTCTGTGCGACAAGCGAAGCTTGTCATTTCTAGCAAGGTGAAAGTCCTTGCCTGGAATTCAAAGGAATGAATTCATAAGGCCTAACCAGCCACCAGTATCGAGTGTTGCGTCTCCGGCGGAACGTTGTTAACGGTTACGACTGTGGCAAACGTGAACAAAGGTCAGGCGAAGCGTACACAGAGAACTATGTAGGTCACAAGGGATATGCACATCCCTGAAGCTGTTTTAGCATCGTTAGTAGTCTCAAAGCAAATGGCGACGTTATGGGGTTGACGGAAGCCAATACAAAAGAATCGGTTTGGTGAGATTCTGGAGGATTTGCCGGTGTTATAAGGCGTGACATGTATAGAGAGAAAATGATGAGAACTTGTGAGACCCATTCCGTTCCTGGGAATAAAATAAGGTATGCGGACATTAGCCACAAAGAGGAAACTCGGAAACAGAAGTAACCGAAACCTAAGTTTTGTTGACATCAGGTAAGCTTGCCCAACCAAAAGAAGAATGGCTGAAGAGGGAGTGGGAGTCAGATTCGCTCATACTACTCGGAGCGTGGGAAAGCCACGTACAGGGGGAAGGGGCGGACAAAACTGCGTAGCCTGCAAAGGACACTTTTACCGGGCATGAAGGACTGGACACATGAAGCAAACCTCCCTGCAGGGGATAGCAAACAAAGCGGCACAAGATAAAGCTTACCGGTTTCGGAACCTGTTTGGCGTGCTGACGGCTGGGTTCTTGTTTTGGTGTTGGGATTTTATCAACCGAAGAGCAAGTGCCGGTGTAGATCGAATCGACGCAATAGCGTATGAGGACAATCTGCTCGGCAATATTCAACAGCTGGCGCAACAAGTCAAAGAGGGTGCGTATCGGGCAAAGCTGGTTCTTAGAAAATATATTCCGAAAGCGGGCGGCAAATTGCGCCCATTAGGGATACCGGCCATTGCGGACAAGCTACTGCAACTTGCAGTAGCGAAGATATTGGAAGCCATCTATGAGCAAGACTTTTTGTCCTGTAGTTATGGATACCGACCTAGAACAAGCGCTCATAAAGCCGTTAAAGACTTAACGAGCGAGCTGAAATCAGGCAAGTATCATGTCGTGGTCGAAGCTGATATTAAAGGCTTCTTCAATGCTATAAACCATGATTTGTTAATGGACATGTTGGCCAAGCGAATAGATGACAAACCTTTCTTAAAACTTATTCGGAAATGGTTGAAAGCGGGCATATTGGAAACCGATGGTCAGGTGATACACCCATTGATGGGGACGCCACAAGGAGGATTATGTAAAGCTTTACATAATCCGCCCTGTACTAAACCGCTAACGCGGTAGTTGCGGGCTTCTCGTCCGCATTGAGCGATTTACAAAATGCTCCACTCGGAGAATGATGGCGATGCTGCTTGCAGCATTTCATTCACTTTCCCGATCAGGAGATTTGCCATGACTCATTTACGTCAGCGGATGATCGAAGACATGGGTATCCGCAACCTCGCCGATAATACCCAATCGGCCTACCTGCAACAGGTTATCGCCTTTGCTGGCTATTTTCACCGCTCGCCAGAAGAACTCGGTCCGGAAGCGGTTCGCACCTACCAGCTCTATTTGACGAATACCCGGAGGCTTTCGCCGAGCAGTATCAGTGTCGCCACCGGCGCACTGCGCTTTTTGTACAAAGTCACACTCAAACGCGACTGGGCCGTCGATGAAATTCCGATGCCAAAGCGGCCCTTCAAGCTGCCGGTGATTCTCAGCCGTGAGGAAGTTATGCACTTCCTCGACTCAGTCGACAGCCTCAAGCATCGAACGATTCTTATGACCGCTTACGCCGCCGATTTGCGGGTTTCCGAAGTCATCCATCTCAAGGTGACCGACATCGATAGCCTGCGGATGACGCTGCGTGTCGATCAAGGCAAAGGGCGCAAGGATCGCTACGTCATGCTCTCGCCGCGCTTGCTCGAGGTGTTGCGGGCCTACTGGAAAGCCGTGCGCCCTGCGCTATGGCTATTCCCAGGCGACCTGAGCGGTCAACCCATCACCCGGGCCGCCGTCGAATTGGCCTGTCAGAAAGCCCATCGTGCCTCAGGGATTGCCAAGCCCATTACGCCGCACTCGCTACGTCACGCGTTCGCCACGCACCTGCTGGAATCCGGCACCGATAGTCGCACCATTCAACTGCTGTTGGGTCATCGCAGTCTGGCCACCACCTCGCGTTACCTGAAGGTCGCTACTACTACCGTGTGCGCTACCACCAGTCCCTTTGACTGCTTACCCCGGATTGAAGGTCCAGCAATACTTCCTGCGCCACCCGCCCATTTCTGAGGTGCGTGATGCATGCCTCCGGGTTCGAGGTGGCGGACATTTTTCATCAGGCCGGTTCTGCCTACCGCCAGCAACACGCTGAGTCCCTCAGCCGTGGACAGCGCTGCGTTATGAGCGCGATCGAGCGTTGCCGCACCGCCGCTCTTGGCGGCCATGTTGAGCAGTGCGATAGCTGCGGCCATCAGCGCATTGCCTACAACAGTTGCCGCAACCGGCACTGTCCTAAATGCCAGTCACTGGTCCGTGCGCAATGGCTGGAAGATCGCCAGGCCGACCTCCTTCCCGTTGAATACTTCCATGTCGTCTTTACGCTGCCCGAGGCGATCGCCGCGATTGCGTATCAGAATAAGGCCGTGGTCTACGACATCTTGTTTCACGCCACCGCCGAGACCTTGCGCAGAATCGCAGCGACTCCCAAGCACCTGGGCGCCGAGATTGGCTTCATCGCCATACTCCATACCTGGGGTCAGAATTTGCAGCATCATCCGCATTTGCATTGTGTCATACCGGGCGGCGGCTTAAGTGCTGACGGCGAGCACTGGGTCGCCTGCCGTCCCGGCTTCTTTTTGCACGTGCGAGTCCTGTCGCTGCTGTTTCGCCGGTTGTTTCTGGAGCAATTGCAGGCTGCCTTTGACGCCGGGCAACTGCACTTTTTTAACGCACTAGAAGCACTGCAAAGCCCCGATGCCTTTGCCCGCTATCTGGCTCCAGTACGAAAGGTCAAGTGGGTAGTTTACGCAAAGCCACCGTTTGGCGGCCCTCAGCAGGTCTTCGAGTATCTTGGCCGCTATACGCATCGGGTGGCTATTGCCAATCAGCGTCTGATCGATTGCGTCGACGGCAAGGTCCGCTTTCACTGGAAGGATTACCGCCACGACTCGCGTCAGAAGGTGATGACCCTGGATGTCGATGAGTTTATTCGCCGCTTCCTGTTGCATGTCCTGCCCAGCGGCTTTCAGCGGATCCGGCATTATGGCTTTCTCGCTAATCGCTGCCGCGCGGTTAAGCTGGCTCGCTGCCGGCAGTTACTCGACGCTCCCGCTCCCGCCGTCAAACTCCCCGATGACGTGTTGGACTATCGCGACCGTTACCAACAACTCACCGGCAAATCGCTGCGTGATTGCCCGAAGTGTGGTCAGGGTCATATGCTTTGCATCGAGACCTTCCTGCCGGGTACTCTGCCGCGCGGGCCTCCGGGAGCGTGCTTATGAACACCCACCTAAAAACGCTGCTGAACGTTTCCGGAATAGCCGAGCGGAGCGGTAGGCTTCCTTTGGCCAAAGCAGACAAAGTCTGCGTTAATACCCTCATGTCGCGGCTAGTTTACCCATTAAATCACTTATTGCGGCCCGTCGACGTCCGGACACCCTGTCAGAAATTAGTGCGCAGACTTTGGCGGTATGCCTTTTCTCTTTGTCAGCAGCCCGCTTCGATGATGCCGCTCTGATTCAATCTCCATAGCGGCACGGCCAGTGCGGCGGTTCAGTACAACAGGATTTTTAGTCTACCGGACGCGGTGAGAGTCCCTCGCTTTCATCCTGCTCGGTGCGCCGCGACCGCCAGACTAAAAACCCTCTTCATTATGCATAGTAACTCGTTATGTAAAGTAATGCCTGAGAAAGACCATGTTTAGTACTCATCAGGGGTGATTTACTTTACATAAAACTCTGAAAAATTTAAGTGAGCATAAAAGATGTCTCACTACTTTTTGGAGTAATACC
>JBBQCU010000005.1:0-21258 GCA_038319065.1 Methylococcales bacterium | reverse complement strand
GGTTGATCATCAGCCGAGACCGTGGACTACGGAATTGCAATCAGTCAGGGCAAGGATAGAACAGCAATGCCAGTGTACCTTTAATAGCGTTTTGGCCAATTTGTACCGTGACGGTAGAGACTCAATGGGTTGCCATGCGGATGATGAAAAAGAGTTGGGACTTAATCCGGTGATTGCATCGTTAAGTCTGGGCGATGAACGTTTGTTTAAAATGCACCATAAAAAACGCAAGGAAACATTGAATATCACTCCCGGTCATGGCGATTTGCTGGTAATGGCGGGTTCTCTTCAGCACCACTGGCTGCATTCGGTGCCAAAAACCAAAAAAATTAAAACACCCCGTATCAATTTGACGTTTCGCAAGATTCTAAAGCAGTGTTAATTTTGTTGCTCAGCATTGATTAATGGATTGCTACTCTAGAGGGATTGTAATCAGATAGATAGTCGGTGATATTTTTCAATTTTTTAGTTAACTCTAATGTAAAATCTAGCCTTTAAACTTGAAACTTAAGAGGGAATGATTATTTCATTTACAAAGTTTTTTTCCTTACTCGTTTTATTTTCTTCAGGGTTATTGTCGTCTTGTGCCGAGCTTAAAGAGTCGGGAAGAACAATAGGCCACATGACTCGCAATGTGACCAGGGAAATTGGCCATGGTACACGGGATGTTGCCAGGAACATCGGTCATGGAACGAAACGCGTGTTCCAATCCATTGGACAGGAAACTAAAACTTAAGATGCGGTGAAGTCGCTATACGATGATGAGCAATAATTTAACAGACCTAATTTTAAATAGACTATTTCCAGTTTATACAGACTCTGTGATTTATGGTGCGGCGCGGTTTAACTGCATATTCCCGCTAGGCATAACGGAACCGGATATAATATTTATTAATGGCTAACACACTCATTTTCTCCCCGAACGTTCCACAATCAAAAGACCAGGCTGTCATTTGGTCAGGTTTAACCGGGTGCGGTGATTCCTTAGCCTTGGCTTCTGCCATTAAAAATGAAAATCGCCTGTTTGTGATTGTTACGCCTGATAATCAAACCGCTCTGCGTCTTGAGCATGAGCTGGCGTTTTTTTTGCAGGGCGAACATCCTATTCTGCATTTTCCCGATTGGGAAACATTGCCTTACGATGTTTTTTCGCCGTTGCCGGAAATTATTTCGGAACGGTTGAAAACACTGGCTTTATTGCCGCAGGTGAAACGCGGCGCGCTGGTGGTTTCGGTGACCACATTAATGCATCGGCTGGCCCCGAGAGAGCATGTTTTAGCCAACAGTTTTGCCATTAAGGTCGGGGATGATTTTAATCTGGAGCTGAACAGGCTCAAGCTGGAAAGCGTCGGTTATCAGTGCGTTTCGCAAGTCTATCAACATGCCGAATTTGCTGTCAGGGGCGCGATTGTTGATTTATTTCCGATGGGTAGCAAAGTGCCCTTTCGCATTGAGTTGTTCGATGAAGAAATTGAATCCATCCGCACTTTTGATCCTGAAACACAACGGTCCCTGGAAAAAATCGACCGGATTCAATTGTACCCCGCTCGGGAATTTCCGTTTACGGATGAGGCTATCAAGCATTTTCGCCAGGCATTCAGAACTTCTTTCCCGGTTGCTTCACCCAAAAATACCTTGTATGGGGACGTCAGTAAAGGTATTGCGCCCAGTGGTATTGAATATTATTTGCCGCTGTTTGTAGAGCGAACGGCGACATTGTTTGATTATTTGCCGTCGACAGCGATTTTAGTGGCGCCGGATACTTTTAACGCCACCGCACAGGCTTTTTATTCAGAAGCCGGGGAGCGTTTTGAGCAACGGAAATATGATGTTGAAAGACCCATACTAAAGCCTGAATACCTGTTTTTGTCTGCTGAGGAGTTGGCCCAAAGAACAACGGCATTCGCGCGTATTACGCTGGATAACAAGAACACAGATGAGAGCAACGCTTTTACCTGTCATCCGCTGCCTAATGTAACGCTGGATGCCAAACTGATTGAGCCTGCTCAAGCTTTACAACAATTTATCGGGTCATTCGCGGGCAAAATACTGTTTGTTGCTGAATCGGCCGGGCGCAGGGAAGGCCTGATTGACAAACTAAGATCCTATAAAATCAGCGTCAAGCCTGTGGAAAGCTGGCAGGCATTTTTAAAGTCCGAAGTGTCGCCCTGCATTTTGGTCGCGCCCATGGAGTATGGCTTGTGGCTGGAGCTCGATCAAAATAAATCGCCTGCGCTTGCCATTATCACGGAAAGCCAGCTTTCCGGTGAAAAAGTCCTGCAACGGCGCAGAAGGCGAAAATCTGCAGTGCGTGAGCTGGAAAATATCGTCAATAATCTTAATGAGCTAACTATCGGTTCGCCGGTCGTTCATCAGGAACATGGCGTAGGCCGCTACATGGGGTTACAAACCCTGCAGGTTGGCGGCACACCAGCGGAATTCCTGATGTTGGAATACGCCCATAACGACAAGCTTTACGTACCCGTTTCGTCATTACATGTGATTGGCCGTTATACCGGCGTAAGCCCTGAAAACGCGCCTTTGCATAAATTGGGCGGCGATCAGTGGAGCAAACTCAAGAAAAAAGCCATAGCACGTATCAGGGATGTCGCTGCGGAATTATTGGAAATCCATGCCAAAAGAGCGGTTAAGCAAGGGCACGCTTTTATAATTGAAGATGCTGATTATCAGGCTTTTGCAGATGCCTTCCCCTTTGAAGAAACCCCCGACCAGCAAGCCGCTATTGAAACCATATTGGAAGATATGGCCAGTCCTCACCCCATGGACAGGGTGATTTGCGGCGATGTCGGTTTTGGTAAAACCGAAGTGTCGATGCGGGCAGCGTTTATTGCCGTACAAAACGGCAAACAGGTGGCGGTATTGGTGCCAACCACTTTACTGGCACAGCAGCATTATCAAAATTTTCAAGACCGGTTTGCCGATTGGCCGGTGCGTGTCGAAGTAATGTCGCGGTTTGTTAGTCCTAAACAGCTAAAAGAAATTTCCGGAGAATTGGCCGAGGGCAAAGTCGATATTGTTATCGGTACGCATACCTTATTGTCCAAGGAGCTTAAGTTTAAAGCGCTGGGACTGGTGGTTATTGATGAAGAGCACCGTTTTGGCGTGCGGCAAAAGGAGCACTTCAAGAAATTGCGTAGCGAACTGGATTTTCTGACGTTGACCGCAACGCCTATTCCACGGACCTTGAATATGGCGATGTCGGGCTTAAGAGATATTTCCATTATTGCCAGCCCGCCGCCTAACCGTCATGCCATCAAAACCTTTATTACCGAATGGGTGGATGCACAAATCAGGGAAGCTTGTTTGCGTGAAATTAAACGTGGCGGACAGGTGTTCTTTCTACATAATGAAGTTAAAAGCATGGACAAAATGGCAGGGCAACTGGC
The DNA here is from genome assembly GCA_038319065.1 of Methylococcales bacterium. Taxonomy (GTDB): domain Bacteria; phylum Pseudomonadota; class Gammaproteobacteria; order Methylococcales; family Methylomonadaceae; genus Methylobacter_C. The sequence continues at coordinate 17,851 of JBBQCU010000005.1, read as the reverse complement.
AGCTTTGATACCGGAAGCGCGGATTGAAATAGCGCATGGACAAATGCCGGAACGCGAACTTGAACGCATCATGCTGGATTTTTATCATCAGCGTTTTAATGTTTTGTTGTGTTCCACCATTATTGAAAGCGGTATCGATATTCCTACCGCCAACACGATTATTATCGACCGGGCTGATAAATTGGGACTGGCGCAATTGCATCAACTACGCGGCCGGGTTGGCCGGTCTCATCACCGGGCCTACGCGTATTTTATCGTGCCCCCAAAATCCTTAATGAGTAAAGATGCCATGAAACGGCTGGAAGCGGTTGAAGCATCCGGCGAGTTAGGCGCAGGCTTCATGTTGTCATCCCATGATTTGGAAATCCGTGGTGCGGGTGAGTTACTGGGTGATGACCAAAGCGGTCAAATTCAGGAAATCGGTTTTACCCTATACACCGACTTGCTGGAGCGCGCAGTCGAAGCCTTAAAATCAGGCAAGCAGCCGGAGCTCGATACCCCGATGGACAGGGGCGCTGAAGTTGAACTACAAGCAGCCGCCCTGATTCCGGAAGATTACCTGCCGGATATTCAGGCGCGTCTAGTGTTGTACAAACGCATATCAAGCGCCGAAACACTGGCTGATTTACACGAATTGCAAGTAGAAATGATAGACCGTTTTGGCCTGTTGCCAGAGCCGGTTAAAACCTTGTTCAGCGTGACGGAATTAAAGCAAAAGGCGGAAAAACTGGGCATCAGGAAAATAGAAGCGAATGCAGGCGGCGGCCGAATTATCTTTACCTCGGAACCTAACATCAATACTGAGCAGTTGATTTGCCTGATACAAACCCAGGCGCAATGCTATAAATTTGATGGCGCTGATAAGTTACGGTTTATCAAGCCGTTTGAGACGACAGAACAGAAGATTGAGTTTATTTTTGGGTTGTTGGAAAAATTAAGCCAGAAGTAGGCCGGAATAAGTCTGTTTGAGCGAAAGCGAAAACAGCGTTTCCGGCACACCGCACGGATTGCCGGAAACGCACCGCTGGAGCATGAGAATAATGCAAATTGATAGCCAAACTGTGTGTATGACGGGGTCGCATACATCCTACTCGCTTGTTGGCAACCAATTGTGAGAAAGAATATTCTCAACTGTCCATGGGCAAGTTTCCGGAAAATTTTCTATTGCCGTTTCCTAGATTGCAATAGAAACAGCATCAGCCCAAACAGCGCCTTGCCATTCAGAATTGGATAATTTTGATTTTAAGCTGGGCACTTGTTTTATAAGGAATTCCAGGGCCTTACGTTGTTCTTTTATGGTTCTTTCCCAACTAGCACCTCGATATTCCGGTTGAAACTGCCATTTTAATAAATGGGCTATAAGCATAGCCATACGGTTTGCCAGTTCGCGTTGTTCACTTTTACCCACGTCTTCTATTTCCTCTGCGATATGTTCAATATCCAGTAATTCAAATTTTTTGTTACGAACTAGCCATGCTTGTTCATTAGCCCAAGCAACAACGTCCGTTTCGTAATTAACTGTCGTCATAATTACTCTCACTGTTATTTCAGTTTTGGATGACTATCAAAAAAAGCAAGTAGCATTAATGTAACGCAGTGGAATCAAGGATAATCGGAGCTTCAAAGATCCTCGATCCCGCTATATTACATTGAGGCAACCGGCTACGAGCTTTTACAAACAATTTTTATATGAATAAACATTGATTTTCCAAAGGTTTTATCTTTGATAAAGGTTTTTTGTTCATCGCCGCTTGCCAGTTATTCATCAATTCTGCCTTGTGTAGCAAATACCATTTAAGTACAGGCCGGAATAAGACCACCCAAGCGAAGCGCGTGGTGGCGTTTCCGGTTTATCGTGCAGAGGTATGCCGGAAACACGAGTTCTCGCTTGCGCTCAAACAGGCTTATTCCGGCCTACTGGGCTGACATTCTCTGGGGGACTATGCCATTGAGAACATCTCGCAATATGGCTGCTTTTATAGTTTTTGTTAGCGCACCGTTTTTGTCCAAATCGCTTTGATATAGGGCAAAATGCTCTTTGAACTTTATAAGCTTTTGTTCTTCTGTGGTATCAAGAATTCCGTCCTCAAGGAACTGTTCAACCGAGTTCTCCCAGCCTTTTACCAGATGAGCTTTACTTTCGGAGGATGACATAAAGGAAGACCGCTCAATCTCGGAAATTGTTCTTTCTAAATTGTCGAAGTTGCCTGAGTCTTTAATTGCACGCAACACCTCAATGGCGATTAGTTGACGTCCACCTTGGTGTTGTTCTTCGCATTCAGAGTGCTTGCTGCGAAGAAATCCGGCAGGATTTCCACAGTATTTACATTTGCCCAAAGTAGCCTCCTTGAAATGCTAACTTTTATTAGACATCCTAATAGCCGAAAGAAATTGCGTCATTTGTTTGCCGGTTAACTTAAAACCATTATTATTTCATTTGGTTGAATAACACAGTACGATTTGAGATAAATACAAGTAGCATCATAAAACATGAGAAATCTAAGCTATAAATATTTACGACAATCAATAGTAACCCTAAATCCTGGTCACCGCAAACACCCTAATCTAAAGAGTAAACAACCCATGCAAACACAAATCTTAAAAGCCAATGAAGCCGATGAATACTACTTTGATGAAGGCTGTTTTATTTTGGAATTGTCAAACTCTCCGTTAGATCCCGGCGTGTCCATTGCCAGAGCACGGGTTAAGGCGGGAGTGACAACCAAACTGCACCGTTTAAAAGGGGTCGTCGAGAGATACGTTATTCTTGCAGGGATAGGAAAAGTTGAAGTCGCCGGATTGGAGCCGCAAAAGGTATCTGCTGGGGATGTGGTTATTATTCCATCACTCTGCCCTCAGAGAATTACCAATATTGGCACTGAAGACCTGGTTTTTTTAGCCATCTGTACCCCACGATTTACTGAACAAGTCTATGAAAATATGGATTACTTTTCACCAAAATTGCCATGCAAGTTATAATGGATTCGTTTTTTTAATAATAACTTGAGAGTTTGGGATGGATAAAATGAGTGAAGAAGAACGTAAGCATATTCTCGAAAGCCCGCCTGTCGGTACTTTTGCGCTAATGTCCGTGGTTATCGGCGGTATGGTCGTCGCGTGGCTATTTCTATATTACGGCGTATTTCTGCCGCGAGGCTAGGGTTTCATTATGCAAACAGAACCATTAAAACCAAAATATGAACAGCTGCTGCGAGATTTTTATACGCAATTTCGCGCTATTCATATCGATCAACTGGAACGGAAATGGATCACCATCTCGCTGCTGGTGATCGGTCTTTTTGTCGGCATCATTACCATTGATGCGTTTTTCCACGGCGTTAATCCGCCCAGTAAAGTTGAAACAGTTGATTCCGCCAGTCTGCATTTAAATAAAGAATTTGCTGAAGACAATCTGGGCGTTCAAGCTGATGAAAAGGGCAATGTCATCGTCAGAATGGTCGCCGGACGTTATGCCTTTTTCCCCAAACACATTAGTGTCCCTGCCGAGATGCCAATAACCTTACGCTGGGTCAGTATGGATGTTTTACACGGCGTTCATATCCCCATGACTAACATGAGCACGATGATTGTGCCGGGCTATGTGGCGGAAATCACCACGACCTTTCCGAAACCGGGTGAATATCCGGTGCTGTGTAATGAATATTGCGGCCTGGGTCATAACCACATGTGGAGCAATATTTCCGTCATCGCCAAAGAAGATTGGAAAGCTCCGGTAAAGTCAGCCGCTAAAGGAGGATCAACTAATGAATGATGCAGCAGAACGCAAACTGGCGTTAAGCCATCTATGGGTGGCATTTATTGCCTTCGTTGTGGCGTGTTTCATGGGCGAATATCAGGTACTGGAACGCAGCGGCTTTATTCCGGCTCTGGATTCGCCCAGTGTGTATTTTGCCTCGGTCAGTACGCACGGGGTGTTGATGGCGTTTGTACTCACAACCTTTTTTATTATGGGCTTTGGCTATTACATAGCTTCAACCAGCTTAAAGCAGCCTGTATGGAATAAGCCGCTGGCATGGGGTGGCTTCTGGCTGGCATTGGTTGGCGTCGTGTTGGCAGCTATTCCATTGCTGACCGGCAAGGCATCCGTGCTTTACACGTTTTACCCGCCTATTGTTGCCCATGCGGCATTTTATATCGGCGCTACCTTGCTGGTAGTCGGCTCCTGGGTCTGGTGCGTCATCATGCTGGTGATGTTTGTGCAATGGAAAAAAGCCAACACCGGGCAACCAGTGCCTTTAGCGATGTTTGCAACTACGATGAATGCAATGCTATGGCTATGGACCAGCGCCGGCGTTGCCCTGGAAGTACTCTTTCAATTGATTCCTTTCTCTTTGGGCTGGATTGATACGATTGATCCGGGCCTGTCCAGAACCTTATTCGCCTGGACATTACATCCCATCGTTTATTTCTGGCTGATTCCTGCCTACACCGCTTTTTATGTGTTTGTACCTAAACAGGCGGGCGGCTTTTTGTTCAGTGATGAAATGGCCAGACTGGCATTTATCGTATTGGCCGTGTTTGCCTTGCCGATAGGCTTTCATCATCTTTATATGGATCCTGAACAGGCCAAGGGTTGGAAGCTATTACACGGCATCGGTACGTTCGTGGTCGCGCTGCCAACCTTGGTCACTGGGTTTACCGTCATTGCTTCACTGGAAATTGCCGGACGCTTGCGCGGCGGTAAAGGACTGTTTGGCTGGATACTCAGCTTGCCCTGGACCAATACCATGGTGCTGTCAGTTATTTTGTCGTTACTGATGCTGATTTTTGGCGGCTTTGGCGGCATCGTCAATGCCAGTTATGCGATGAATGCCATGATACACAACACCGCCTGGGTACCCGGTCATTTCCATCTGATTTTTGCCGGCACCACCGTCATTATGTATTTTGCCATTGCCTATTACTTATGGCCGATGCTGGTTAAAAAACCGTTATTTTCCAATTCAATGGCTCTGGTGCAGTTATGGACATGGTTTATCGGCATGAGCATTTTAACAACGCCCTGGCATGTGCTGGGTTTGTTAGGCGAACCCCGTCGCATTTCCAGCGTGGTTTACAATAATTTGCTGACATTGGCCTGGAAACCTTACGAATTCATGATGATATTTGGCGGCTTAATACTACTGGGCTCGGCGTGTTTATTTATCTACGTTCTGGCTAAGACACAGTTGAATCCGGCCGCAGAAGCTTTTGACCAGGAAATTGAATTTGCCGAGCCGATTCATGCGGTAGCGTCTCTGCCTGAATGGTTGAATGACATTAAACTCTGGAACAAAGTCATTGCCGTATTAATGGCCATCAGCTTTGGCTATCCGATCTTACAGTTCTTTTTTATGGACACTTCAGGTTCATCGCCATGGGGATATTAAACATGAAACGAATGCTACTATTACTAGCGTTTATGGCACCGGTTGTGGTTTGTGCTGAGCCATCCTCACAAATCGCCTGGACACCTGAGGTTCTGAATCTTGTTAAAAACGGTAACCTTAACAAGGGTAAGGAACTGGCAGAGTCCTGCAAAAGCTGTCATGGCGATAAAGGTCAGGGCATGAAGGAGGAAACGAGGGATGGTGAAACACTGCCATCGATTCCGGCACTTGCAGGTCAGCTCGCCACGTATACTTACAAACAGTTGCGTGATTATGCCAATGGCAGCCGTAGTCATGCTCAGATGACCGGAGTCGCTAAAGGGCTTTCTGAACAGGATGCCGCTGATCTGGCCGTCTGGTTCAGTTCCTTGCCAGCACAAGAAAATAAATCGAGTAGCCAGAACCTCGCCAGAGCGGAAAAAATGGTTGAACAGGGTGACGGCAAACGCATCCTGCCGCCCTGTTTTGTTTGCCATGGCGGAAAAGGTCAGGGCGAAAAGCAGGATATTCCGGCACTGGCAGGACAACATGCCGATTATTTTGCGAGAACCTTGCTGGAATATAAAAACGGCCAACGGCACAATGATGTTTATAGCCGTATGCGTTTGATTGCTCAGCAATTAAGTGAAGCGGAAATCAAGGAATTGGCTCAGTATTATCAGCAGGTTAAATAGGGTTTTGCTGAGGTAAGTCGTTAGGGTGGGCACATGTTTTATGTGCCCATCATTAACACAACGTGTATTCAAGTGAAGGCAAAGAATTTGCCTACCAAACAAATCCTTTAAGGCAGCAATATTGGTGTTTAACCCATTGATACTAAGCTAATATAGGTTCACTATCATAAATTCAGCATTTTGGAAGGTAAATAATGGATAGAATAACAAAACAACTTTTATCGGATTTTTTAAAAGACCAGGAAATACCTACCACATCTGAAGCCGAGGACTTTGAGAAATTTTGTAACTACACTGTATTATCCAATGAATACAACAAAACCTTCGATGTAAATTCAGTTACGGTAGGGGCTGGCTCAGATACTGGAATTGATGGTATTGCCATTATTGTCAATGGTCATCTCGTTGAAGATACAGATGAAATTGACGACCTCTTAAAAAGTAACGGTTACCTAGATGTTACTTATATTTTTATCCAATCTAAAACTGCATCGAATTTTGACACTAAGGAAATGCATGCATTCTACTTTGGCGTAAATGATTTCTTTTCAGACAGCCATCAACTGCCTAGAAATGATGATATTAAAAAATATGCAGAAATTTCTGAACTTATTCTCAGCCATGCATCTGATTTTAAGGAAAATCCAAAGTGCAAAACATATTTCATTACCACAGGAGTTATTAATGAAGATGCCAACATTAATGCAGTAGTAAAATCTTCACAAGATGGATTGAAAAGTTATAATCTTTTTGAATCAATTGAACCATGTGATTGGGGCCAATGAGCTTGGTAAGTTATATAGAAAAACAAAAAACCCTATTACCTCGACTTTTATTTTCACCAACAAAGTAATACTCCCCGAGATCGAAGGAATTAACCAGTCTTATTACGGCGTACTGCCATTCAGTGAGTTTAAGAAATTACTCATAGATGACAATGGCAATATACAAAGTATATTCGATGATAACGTTAGAGACTTCCAAGGCGCTAACAACCCTGTAAATAAGAGTATTTCTGAAACTTTAGAATGCGACAACCCCAATTTATTCAGTGTACTGAAAATGGTGTGGCCATAGTTGCAAATTCAATAAAGACATCAGGAAATACTTTTACGGTGACTGATTATCAAATTGTAAATGGTTGCCAAACAAGTAATGTTCTCTACGAGCATAAACACATAATAGGAATTGAAAACATCAGTATCCCTCTAAGGCTTATCGTTACAGATAATGAGGATGTAAAATCAAAAATTACTGTCTCTACCAATAATCAGACTGCTATTAAGAAAGAACAATTAGCAGCTATGTCTGATTTTCAAAAAAATCTAGAGCATTACTACTCATCAATCACCGGAGAAGGACGTCTCTACTACGAGCGAAGAGCCAAACAATATAATTCTGATAGAAATGTTGTAAAAAGAAAAATCATAACTGTATCAACACAGATAAAATCGTTTTCATCAATGTTCAATAAAAATCCTCATTTGGTGACAAGTTACTTTGGTAGTTTGGTTAAAAATATGGGGGAATCAGGCTCTAAGATTTTTGAACAAGACCACCAGTTTGCCTCTTATTATATGGCTGGATTAGCTTTCTACAGAATGGACTCACTTTTTAATTCAGGTTACATTGATAATAAATACAAGAAGGTTAAATTTTATTTAACTATGCTGGTTCCAATGATTGCATCAGAAGATGATTTTCCTCCTCTGAACAGTCAAAAGAAAATCGAGAAATTCTGCACACCAATAATAACAAAATTAAATAACGAGTCGAAGTGCAAGAACATTTTCAGAACAGCTATGGACATAATCGACAAATCAGGCGTAGATATTGAAAATAAGCAAGTACTTAAATCAAAATCGATGACTGATAAAGTTTTGGCCGCTTATAAAGGACAAAAAATATAAGCCGGGTATAGGGTACACATCGCGTACCTTTAACATCTAAAAGGTAAACACAGGGTTAAAATCGGTAAGGTCATCTATCTAAATTCATACTACAAAGGTCAATCGTTATGGAACCGCTCAAGAAAGATGCCATCAACATTATCACCAACCTGCCCGATGATGCGGACATGGAAGAGATAATGTACCGGCTCTATGTACTGGAGAATATACGGCGTGGACAGGAAGACGCAGGGAAAGGCAAGACCATGCCCGTGGAACAGGTGTTGCGGGATATTCAAACATGGTGAAGTGGACCGCACACGCCACAACTCAGCTTCGCCATATTCACGATTATATCGCTCAGGGTTCGCCAATCTATGCCAAAAGGGTGTCGGACACATTGGTGCGCAAGACCTTTCTGCTCGACGAATTGCCCCGCATGGGGCGCAAAGTACCGGAACTCGACAACGAAGCAGTGCGGGAGCTATCGTTGTACTCTTATCGCATCCTCTACGAAATCAAGATCACTCATATCGATATCCTGGCGGTAATTCACAAACGGCGGGATTTACTGGCTGAAGAAATTCCTAGAGAGCTGTAGGCGTTATCCTAAAAAAATCAGTTGGGCCTTCCAAAACCCCGCTCATGCTTCGACAGGCTCAGCACGAACGGCTCACGGCACGCTTCAACTGATTTTTTTAGGGTTATCCGTAATTCTACTTTGTCAGATTACATGATTACTATTTTCAAAGATCGTCATTCCGGCATGGATTGCCGGAATCCAGGCTCCATGGATGGCTTTAAGCTTACCATCCATGGCACTGGATACCCGCTTCCCGGCGGGTATGACGAGCTTCCTCATAATCTGACAAAGTAGAAGTAACAACAAACAACATACCAAAGTTAACCGGCTGCTGCGTAATTATTTTATTCGAACCTTTGGTTTACTTAAGGCCGCCCTGTCCACTCGCATCAACAGGCCGGAGTAGGGAGTTAAAAACCTCAAGAGCTTCTTTTAAAGAATCAGCGGCACCGGCTGTATTACCTTCCTTCGTTAGACGCCGGGCGTTTGCGATGGCTCTGGTGCCGCGTTGTTTTTTTGATTCGATAGAGCCGCCAAAGATGTCTTTGGAAGATTGCCCGGCTGCTTTTATATGTTTTTGAGTTACTTCCAGCTCATTCGAATTGACTGCTTTCAGAGCCGCCTCGAGGTGGGCAATGGTATTGTTAATAGGTTCTGCCATACCTACTTGAGCTACTGCGGCAACTGTAACATCGGTACCTGCGCCAATACACAAAGCTAAAAAGCCGGTAACCAGGAATTTTTTAAAAGTATTCATCATTTTTTAAACCCCTCAATCGTGTTAATTTTTCTCAACCCTTATTTATGTGCAAATAGGTTGAACCAGTTGAATTAAAAAGAAAGTAATATTTGAAAGAAATCCAATTAACTTTATTGCCACAACTTTTGACCTGAAAAAGTTAATTAGATTCGATGCTTGAGGAAAAAATTGATAACGGTTTATTCCCCCATTTAGTCGTTTGTAATAAGCCCTGCCAGAACCTGCCGAGCTCTGTTATCCGCGCCGGAAGGGAGTTTCTCCGGTTTATAGCTGATCCATGCAGCAATATCTTTCCATGCCGTGGGTGCTTGTAAGTCGCGTAACAACATGTGATAGCCTTTTTGATAAAAAGCCACGGTTTTATCCGCCGCATCCTCGGCAAGAAATTTTTGTAAAAATGCGTAGGTTGGTTTCTTGGGAATAATTTCGTCTTTCTCGCCATAAAGCATCAAGGTGTTACCACGTAGCAGCGTTGCGCTGTTAAATGCTTCATCCATTAAATCGGTCAGCCCGTATACGGTTTCTACGCGCGTCGCCTTGATAACCCATGGATCACGGCCCAAAGCACGGAGCATTTCAATATTATCCGAGGGCATAACCCTCACGCCTTTACCGGTCAAGGTTAGCCATGGCAGGCTATGCGATAGTGTCCAAAGCAAACCGGTTTGATACCAGGGCATGGTTGACCGTGCCCAAAGCGCCGGAGCGACGAGAATAATACCCTCTACGGCCGGCATATTGGCCTGACTCATGGCCTTTATAATGATCGCACCGCCCATGCTTTCGCCGAGCAGATAAACCGGTCGGTCCGGGTAACGTTGCTTTACCAGGCGCACCAATGTTTGCAAATCATCCGTATAGGCCGCACCTCCCGCCCATAAGCCACGTTTTGGAGCCGCGCCAAAGCCGCGTTGATCGTAAGCGAAACAGGCAATGCCCAGTTTGCTAAAATACTCGCCCGGCTGCTGAAAAAAGCGGCTGTAATCGTTAAAGCCGTGCAGTGCGATAAGAATCGCATGAGGTTCGGTTTTGGGCAGCCAATGGCGAAACGGCAAATTTGCGCCGTCTTCGGTAATGAAAAGATTATCGCTGAGCCGCGCTGTATTATTTTTTGCGCCAGGCGGATAAATCATCGGCATACAGCCTGCCAGTGAGGAAAGCAACAGAACTGAAATTAAGGTGTATAGCGTTTTCATGCGTTTGATTACTATTTTGCCGGTTATACCCGTTTTCTTGAATTTCAACTTATGACAATCATTGGGTTTCGAGCGTTCCTGTAATGCGCTTAACCTGGTTTATAGCCATCGGTATTATTCGCAACCCAGCGTTCATTTTCGGTCACTAAAAGCTCTTTTTTCCAAAAAGGTGCCCTCGATTTTAAGGCTTCCATAATATAACGGCTTGCATCAAACGCATCGCCACGGTGGGATGACCAAACTGCAACCAGCACTATCGACTCAATAGGCAAAATTTCCCCCACTCGATGAATGACTAAACATTCAATAATAGGCCATTGTTGCTGCGCTTCGGTAATGATTTTCTCCAACTGTTTTTCAGTCATGCCGGGATAGTATTCCAGGGTCATGCCCTTGACATTGACACCTTCATTGAAATCGCGCATTGTACCTATAAAAATACTGGTCGCACCAACAGCCCCGCTATTTGCTAATCTTGTGTTCTGATAGGCCTGGATTTCCTGATACGGATCAAATACCTCGGCACTGATTTTTACGGTCATCCTCAACCTCCTGTAACGGGTGGAAAAAATGCCACTTCATCACCATCGTTAACGATACTGTCAAATTCAACGTATTCCATATTCACGGCTGCCAGGATATTGCCGGGTAATGATTTGCCCGGGTTAGCACGGTTCCAAACTTCTTTGACGGTCAATAAACCTGTAGTGGTCAGGTCGTCTTCCGGGCGGCCCACGCTTTCTTTTAAGCTGGCAAAATAACGCACTTTTATGGACATAATGATTCACGGGATAAGAAAAAAAATAGATAATAAAACGATATGAACATTTTTTTCACTAATTATCCTACAAATAATGACCTACACACCGCATTTTAATCAGGCTGGTGAAGCGCACATGGTCGATGTCGGTGCAAAGGCAATCACCCAGCGCACAGCTATCACCGAAGGCTTCATTGAAATGCACCCGGAAACGCTCCAGATGATTCTTGCGGGTGAACACAAAAAAGGCGATGTCCTTGCCATAGCGAGAATTGCCGGTATTATGGCCAGCAAAAAAACGGCGGATTTAATTCCCCTTTGTCATCCGCTGCCGATAACTCATGTTGAAATAAACCTGAGCGCTGAAACTGAAAAAAACCGTATACGTTGCCAAACTAAGGTAAAAACCAATGGTCAAACAGGCGTGGAAATTGAAGCGTTGTGCGCCACTAAAATTGCCTTGCTCACCATTTATGATATGTGTAAAGCCCTAGACCGGGGCATGGTCATCCAGTCTGTACAGTTGCTGGAGAAAGCCGGCGGTAAATCAGGGCACTGGCAGCGCGATGAGTGAATGATTAATTGAATACCTGGATTTGATTCATTACTACAGCATATCAAACAATAACAGAGACCACTATGCCGATTAAATTAAAAGAGCTTGCCGATTTTTGTGATGCCCGGATTGTAGGGGGCGATTTATCAACACTTATTAATTCCGCAGCCGATATTACCTCGGCACAAGCAGGCCAGGTTACCCAGTTGACCAACAGCCGATATGTAAAGCATATTAAAAACTCAACGGCTTCCGCGTGCTTTATTGCCGAAGGTTTTGCAGTAGATAACGTACCTGACTGCATGGCATTACTGGTTTGTGCCGATCCGGAGATGAGTTTTATCAAGGCAGTAGAGTTGCTCCATCCTGCCAGGGTTTACAGCCCACAGATTGCACCTCAGGCAGTGCTTGAAAACAATGTGACATTGGGTAATGAGGTGTATATCGGACCTTACGCGGTGATTGGTGAAAACACGAGTATAGGCGATGGTAGCGCCATACTGGCAGGCGTTTATATGGGTAAAAATGTAAAAGTGGGGAAAAATTGCCGGATTTATCCCTATGCCGTTATCTACGATGATGTAGTTGTGGGGAATAATGTGATTATTCACTCAGGGTCTATTATCGGTGCTGATGGGTTTGGCTATAAATTTAGAAATAATGTGCATGTTAAGGTGCCTCAGGTCGGTAATGTGATTATTGATGACAATGTTGAAATTGGGGCTAACACCTGTATTGATAGGGGCGCGTTGGGAAGTACCCTAATTGGAGCGGGCAGTAAAATAGATAACCTGGTGCAGATTGGTCACAATAACAAGGTCGGCAAAAACGTGATTATGTGCGGTCTGACAGGCGTGTCCGGTTCCTGCAACATTGAAGATTATGCCATTCTGGCCGGGAGTTCAGGGATTGCTGATCATGTGACAATCGGCACTGGTGCCGTGGTAATGGCGCGTTCCGGCGTAGCAGGTGATGTAAAAGCGGGTGCCCAGGTTTTCGGCAGTCCGGCGAAAGACAAGAAGACAGCTTATAAGGAGCAGATTGCAATCAGCAAGTTGCCTGAATTGCTGAAAAAAGTAAAACTTCTTGAAGAAAAAATCCAGGCACTTGAAGAAAAACATGAGTAGTGGTTGATTTGACTCAAAAAAGCAATCTTCGTCAAAACACAAATGACGAATAACCTAGTAATATAGTAAACTATAGGCAACCTAACAAAACGGTCCGGCACAATGACAGTTTCAGAAAATGTTCACCTGCACGAAATCAATAAATTCGGCTCAATGGCAGAACGCTGGTGGGATACCCAGGGTGAATTTAAAACCTTGCATGATATTAACCCGCTACGCATCCAGTTTATTCAAAGTTATGCAGAAATTGCCGGTAAACGTATTGTTGATGTGGGCTGCGGTGGCGGTATTTTAACTGAAGGTTTGGCTAAATGCGGCGCTGATGTTCTAGGAATTGATCTCAGCGAAGAGCTGATTGATATTGCCGATTTGCATGGTCTGGAGTCGGGTGTGAACGCGCATTATCAAAAAATCAGTGCCGAAGCACTTGCGCAGCAGCAGCCAGAAAGTTTCGACCATGTTACCTGTATGGAAATGCTGGAACATGTGCCTGATCCCGGTTCAATAATTTCTGCTTGCGCTACCCTGGTTAAACCCGGAGGCATGGTGTTTTTTTCCACTCTCAACCGTAAACCCAAGGCCTACTTGTTAGCCATTGTTGCAGCAGAGTATGTTCTGCAAATGTTGCCTAAAGGTACACATGATTATAAAACCTTTATTAAACCTTCTGAACTTGGCCAGTCAGCGCGCGCCGCTGGTCTTGAGCTTCAGGGTATAGTAGGGATTGAATACAATCCCTTTAGCAAACGTTTCAGTCTCGGCAAAGACATTGATGTCAATTACATTGCGGCCTTTAAACGTCCCGAGTAGGCGCTGATGCCGGCAGATTTCAAATTATCCTGCGTGCTATTTGACCTTGACGGTACCTTGGTTGATACCGCGCCGGATTTGACTTTATGTTTGAACAAAGCATTAAGCGCGCATGGCCTTACGACTGTCTCAGCTGATTTGGTAAAACCCTTTATATCATTTGGTGCAGTTGCAATGATTAACGAAAGTTTGAATCAATCTATATCTGAAGCGCTTCGGACGGACATACTGGAAACCATGCTCGATCTTTATCAAAACAATATTGCCCAACATTCGGTTTTTTTCAAAGGCATGTCAAACACACTTGATGCCATTGAAGCACAGGGACTGAAATGGGGTGTAGTTACTAATAAACGGGAACGCTTTACCAATCCGCTGATGGATGCCCTAAAACTCAAGGACCGAGCTGCTTGCATCATCAGTGGAGATTCGACTGCTAACCCCAAGCCCCATGTCGAACCTATGTTGGCGGCCTGCACACAGGCGGCTGTAAAGCCGCGGGAATGCGTTTATATAGGCGATGCAAGCCATGATATTACTGCTGGAAAAAATGCTCAAATGAAAACGCTGGCCGCACTTTACGGCTATCTTAAACCCGGTGACAGGCCTGAAACATGGGGCGCTGATGCGCTGATAGAATCTCCCGGACAACTAGAAACCTGGATACGCTCTGCACTATGCCATTAAAACATCAAGTTATTTTAATTACCGGAGCGGGTGGGGGGCTGGGCAGCACAGCAGCCTTAACGCTGGCCAAAAACGGCGCTCATGTTATTTTGCTGGATAAAAACATCGCTAAGCTGGAAGCGGTTTACGATGCTATTTTGGCTGCAAACGCACCCGAACCGATTATTTATCCGTTTGACTTGGCCGGAGCCAATGAAAACGAATATCAGGAATTAGCTGATAAAGTGGATGAAGAATACGGTTCTTTGCAAGGTCTGTTGCATTCAGCAGTAGAATTCAGCTCCTTTACGCCTATCTGCCAATTCAGTACGAAGGATTGGGGACATACCTTAAACGTCAATCTCAATGCACCTTTTCTACTCACTCGGGTGTTATTACCGGTACTGCAAAAGAGTCAACACGCGTCTATAGTATTCACCTCTGATTCTTCCGCCAGAAAAGCTCACGCCTATTCAGGCGCTTATGGGGTGTCCAAAATAGCCCTGGAAGGTTTGGCAAAAATACTGGCTGAATAACTGGAATCAGCCGGCAAAGTCCGGGTGAATACATTGATACCCGGGGCTGTTGATTCACCCTTAAGAAAACGCGCCTATCCGGCAGAAGATAAAGCTAAATTACCCACTATGGAATCATTAGCGCCTGCTTTTTTGTATTTATTTGGCCATCAAAGTATTGGCGTAACCGGCCAGGCGATTGATGCCCGAACCTTTCATCTATAACTGATTATTATGGCAGAACGAGAAAGCTTTATTTTAACCAGAGATGTCAACATTGTCACCATCCCTGACGGCACTCCCGGTACCTTGAGCAAAGGCGAAGAAGTAACTCTGCACCAGTCGCTGGGCAATAATTATACCGTTGTCACTGAGCGCGGTTACATGGTGCGTATTGCAGGCGCCGATGCCGATGCCTTGGGCAAAGAGCAACATCAACTGCATACTCTGGTATCAGAAACCAGCCCTGAAGCGGTTGAAAAAAACTGCTGGGAAGTTATGAAAACAGTTTATGACCCGGAAATTCCTGTCAATATTGTTGACCTTGGCCTGGTTTACGACTGCAATGTAGAACCTGTAGGTGAGGGTAAAAATGAGGTTCACATCATTATGACGCTAACTGCGCCTGGCTGCGGCATGGGTCCGGTTATCCAGGGCGACGTGGAAAAATGTATTCGCGCACTGCCGGGAGTTGCCAGTGTTGATGTTGAAGTCGTCCTTGATCCACCCTGGTCAAGGGAAATGATGTCGGAAGTCGCACAGTTGCAGTTGGGGTTGTTTTAAAACAAGACGTTGTGGAGACACTATATTATAGCCACCCGGACTTTCTTTTTCATGAAACGGGTATCGATCATCCCGAATGTGCTGATCGACTCAGGAGCATAGCTATTGCTCTGGACACTCCGGAGTTTGCAAATTTAATCAGGCTATCACCGCCACTCGGTACTGAGCAGCAAATCAGGCTAATTCATCCGCTTTTTCATATTGAGGCTATCCGGGCAGCAATACCGAAGCATGGTCAGCACTATCTGGATCATGATACGGTATTGTCGCCAGGATCGGAAAAAGCCGCTTTTCGCGCGGTAGGTGCGGTTTGTGATGCAGTTGATAAAGTCCTGACGGGGTTGGCAGATAATGCTTTTTGCGCAGTACGTCCACCCGGACATCATGCCGAACCTGACTTGGCCATGGGTTTCTGCTTGTTTAATAATGTAGCGATTGCCGCCGAGTACGCACGCCGCCATTATCACCTGGAACGTATCGCGATTGTTGATTTTGATGTCCACCATGGCAATGGCACGCAAGCGGCTTTTTATAATCAACCCAACGTTCTCTATGCATCCAGCCATCAAATGCCTAATTATCCAGGTACCGGCTATCCAACAGAAACCGGTGCCGGCAATATTATCAATGTACCGCTGGCAGCGGGTGATACAGGTGTTGAATTCAGGAAAAAATACTGCACTATTATTTTACCCGCACTCAGACTATTCAAACCCGATTTACTGCTTGTTTCAGCGGGGTTCGATGCACATATGGATGATCCCTTAGCATCAATCAAGCTGGTAGAAGAGGATTTCCGATGGATTACTCAAGAATTGATGTCTTGTGCTGATAGCTATTGCGGGGGCAGAATTATTTCCGCATTAGAAGGCGGTTATAATCTTAAGGCTTTAGCCGCAAGTGTTGCCATTCATGTTAAGACCTTGATGGGGGGATAGCAATAATTTTCCGGAATATTTATTGAAATAAAATTAGCTTGTTATCTCAACATTTTTACCATCCATTCCCCATATAAGAACCAACGCTATAAAGTAAACAGGTAAATAATGCATAAAATCCGGCCTACACCTTATTAATCCGCTGATAAACGAAATAAGCCCCGATTGCCAACATCAACCAGCCGGACACTAACGGCCCTATGACACCATCATAACTGCTGACCAGATAAACATATTCCGAACTAAAATCCGTGTTAAATAATTTTTTGCTCATTTTTATTTGCCACACCCAGGAGGTGTGGCAACCGATACATAGACCCAGGCTGACCTTTACCTGGGTTCTGAGCACACCTAAAAAAATACCCACCATCAATAAGGCAAAAAACGTCGATAGTATTTCGGGGCGCAGTAAGTTGCCAAACGCTTCGGCCAGCAATTTAAAACCACTGAATAGTCTAATATCCTGAACCGGTATGTCAGTTTTGCTGCTAAAAAAATGCAGTGCGGCATAATAGATTGAGGTAATTATAATGGCAGCCATGACTGGCAACTTCTTGCTTAAGCCAGTTAGCATAATCCCTCGAAACAGCGGCTCTTCAATCATTGAGATTAACAGGGCAAGCAATAAATTAATAACCATATATCGAGCTAACAGCCCGGCTGTCCATAATTGCAGTTCATCAATCACATTGACTTTAAGTACATACAGGACAATAAAAACGGGCATCAAGGTTATAAATCCCAGTCCGAACCCTTGTAGCAATTGTTTTAAAAACACCGGTCTTGGCGCCAACCCCAGTTCTTTTTTACTGATATTCAAATAAACCATGGCCGGAAAAATACTTAGAACCAGGAATAGCTGTGCCAACCTGTTTATTATTTGCCGAAAAGATATAAAATCGCCTATGCCAAGCACAATAAAATAGCCTACGATGCATGACAACGATAAAGCGGCCAGCAAAACCAACAACGGCACGAAAGTATAAAAAAGATAGCGCATCATTGCTTGTTCCAAATTTTCAGAGACACTGCATGTACTCTTCAAATAACATCAGTTAATAAGTTTCCGCATGTTTATCACCAAGCCTTGGCCAGGCTGTTAGCACTGCTTTAACGACAGTTGCTAATGGAATAGCGAAAAACACTCCCCAGAAGCCCCACAATCCGCCAAAAAATAAAATAGAGACGATAATTGCAATTGCAT
>JBBQCU010000004.1:0-22271 GCA_038319065.1 Methylococcales bacterium | reverse complement strand
TTAAACGGCTTAAATTTTCTGCTTGGTGTGCCGGGCGAGTCACTAATACATGCGCCCCGTTTAACAACCGCATCAATGAAATAACGCTTGCAAAATTTTATCCGCACCCTGGGCCAGTAAATCTTCTGCAATCAGTTGACCGATTGTTTCCGCCTGATCCAATCCACCTGAGCGCTCAGCCCGGTACAACACACTGCCATCAGGATTGCCAACTAATCCGCGCATGAAGATTTGCTCACCCTGAAACTCTGCAAATCCAGCAATCGGTACTTGACAGCCGCCATTCAAACGTGCATTCATTGCGCGTTCAGCAGAAACACATAGCCCCGTTTCACTATCATGCAAGACACTCAAAATAGCATTTATATCCATATCATCGACACGGCATTCTATCCCTATCGCTCCCTGACCAATTGCCGGCAGGCTAACGCTCGCATCTAAAGTTTGGGTAATACGCTTAGCCATACCCAGTCTTTTTAAACCTGCTGATGCCAGAATAATCGCATCAAACAGACCGGCATCAAGCTTGGCCAAACGGGTGTTGACATTACCTCTTAACGGCACGACTTCAGCATCCGGAAATTTTTCTTTAATCTGACATTGTCTGCGCAGGCTGGACGTGCCGATTCTGGCATTAGCCGGCAACTCATTCAACGTTAAATAACGGTTTGATACAAATGCATCAGTTGGATCTTCGCGAGATAAAATGGCCGCCAAATGCAAGCCCACAGGAAAATCTACTGGCACATCTTTCATGGAATGTACAGCAATATCAGCGGCTCCCTCCAACATCCCCTGCTCCAGCTCTTTAACAAACAAACCTTTGCCGCCGACCTTGGCCAACGGCGCATCGAGAATCTTATCACCCCGCGTCACCATTTTAACCAATTCTGTCTTCAGCCCTGGAAATATTCGTTCCAAACGCTCTGCAACGTGTTCTGCCTGCCACATCGCCAAAGGACTTTGACGCGTGGCAATACGAATAATTTTTTCAGCCAAAAGGAAACCTTCATTTTTCAAAAATGTGTTTATTGTAACCTTTTTTAAAATCATCGAGTCATTATGCTGTAAAATTATCTCTTTTTTAGACTTTATGGCACATGGCCCCCTATACCATACCGCGCATTGCCTTAACACCCGGCGAACCAGCCGGCATAGGCCCCGATCTTTGCATCCAGCTTGCCCAGCAGGATTTACGCTGTCAACTCATCGCGATTACCAGCCCCGAATTGTTGGTGCAGCGCGCCAAACAGCTAAACTTATCAATCAGGATAAACGAATTTGACAGTTCTTTACCGCCAACTGCCCAGACAAAAGGGTGCTTGACAGTGTTGCCTGTTGAACTCACAGAACCTGCTCAATGCGGACAAACGAATCCGCTAAACAGCCGTTTTGTATTAAAAACAATTACTAAAGCAACAAAAGGTTGCATGGATGGGCTTTTTGATGCGATGGTTACCGGTCCTGTACATAAAGGTGTTATTAATGATGCCGGCTTCACCTTTAGCGGTCATACCGAATATATTGCCGGGATTACCGGCGGACATCCGGTAATGATGCTGGCAACGCCGGGATTGCGTGTTGCCCTGGTTACGACTCACTTACCGCTTATAGAAGTCAGCCCAGCCATTACTCATTCGCGTCTCAGAACTGTCATCCGAATACTGGATCATGATTTGCGTACACGCTTTCATCTTGATAACCCGAAAATACTGGTGTGCGGACTTAACCCTCATGCCGGAGAAAACGGCCACCTGGGCCATGAAGAAATCGACATTATTGAACCGGTACTGGAAGGCTTGCGCCAACAAGGTTTGAATCTTCAGGGACCGCTCCCTGCAGACACATTATTTACCGCCAAATACCTGGCTTCTGCGGATGCCGTGTTAGCCATGTATCACGACCAGGGCTTGCCCGTGCTTAAATACAGTGGCTTTGGACAGGCTGTTAATATCACATTGGGGCTCCCTATTATCCGCACCTCAGTTGACCACGGCACCGCTTTAGACTTGGCGGGCACCGGCAAAGCCGACATCGGGAGCCTGCAATATGCCCTGCAAACCGCATTAACAATGGCGGCTATCAATTCCTGATAAAATGACACACACTCCACGCAAACGCTTTGGCCAGAATTTTTTGCATGACCACAACATTATTTACAACATACTCTCCAGTATACAGGCGAAGCCAGGTGAACACTGGGTTGAAATAGGCCCTGGACAAGGTGTGCTAACCGAACCTTTATTGAACTTGGGATTACGTCTTGATGTGGTTGAGCTCGACAGAGATCTGGTCGCGTTGCTCAAAAACAAATTCGGGCAGCAAAATCATTTGCAAATTCACAGTGCCGATGCTTTAAAATTCGATTTTACAGCTCTCGCAGAAGTTAACGAAAAACTGCGTATTATTGGCAATTTACCCTATAACATTTCAACGCCGCTAATGTTCCACTTGCTGGATAACGCCTCTTGCATTGAAGACATGCACTTTATGCTGCAAAAAGAAGTGGTTGACCGGATTTGTGCGGCTCCCGGCAGTAAAAAATACGGCAAACTCAGCGTCATGATGCAATATTATTGCGCAACAGAACTGTTATTTGACGTGCCTCCCGAAAGCTTTGACCCGGCCCCTAAGGTAACGTCTGCAATAGTCAGGTTAGTGCCGCACCAACAACCGCCGGTTAAAGTTAATGACATGCAGAACCTCAATAGGGTCGTAACCCAGGCATTCTCGCAACGCCGCAAAACCTTGCGTAATTCATTAAAAAAACTCATAGAAGAAGACGCCATTATTGCTTTAAACATAGACCCGGCATTAAGGGCTGAAGCTCTATCCCTTATGGATTTCGCTAATTTGAGCAACCTGTTACAGGAAATACCCTGAGCCCTGCGACAATCTGTCACGCGTCAATATGCCACATTCCATCCCGTCGACTATACAGCTAAACTACATGCAACTCTTGAGATGCAAACTTCCTCCTCGGAAATCAGAGTTTTATATCCTTCTCTTAATGCGGCCTCTAATCAGCCGCATTTTTTTTGCCTGTTGTTTTTTAACTCGCCCCTCAAAATTTTGTCATGCTAAAACATTTCACATTCCGTTCCCTAGAATCGTGCATGAAATATATTGATGAGTTACCGGGTTAAAGTGAATGTAATCAATATGGCGGATGAAATCCATATCCTCCCGAATTTGATGTCCCCAACCCGGTCCTGAGCTTATCGAAGGAAACCGCGTCGCCAAAGTCTTAGCCAATTATGAAATGCGTACAAGGAAGATTTATAATGTCATTTGGCGTTTTAAATCAACCGTATCGCAGGACCATGACACTACACATAATTGGGTTTAATCATGTTTAATTATTTCTCATCTATTCCTTACCCCAAGTTCAAATTAGCCATTGTGGTATTGCTGACAGTTAACGTCGTTATCTATGCCGTGGCCGATACCTTGACCAGTGCTGTTGATGCCTTAACCTGGCTGATGTTACTGGTGCTGTATGAACTGGAAGCCAATGGCGCCGCTCGGAAGGCTGAAAATTGGTTGCATAAAATACGCGACGTCCTGATCGCGGTTATTGGCCTGGTGTTTGTCAGTTATGTTCATGAAAAAGAATGGTTTGATGTAGTCAATTCTGCACTCTGGTTTGTATTAATTGCTTTGCTTGAACTGGAAGTACGCCGACCGGAAAAAGTGTACAAATACCGGCAAAGCTATTGGCTGGCAACCGTGACTGTTTTTGCCGGACTGATTGCGATGGTCATTGCTTGGGCTTGGCAATCGGCATGGCTGGATGTTTATGACGCGGCACTGTGGATAGTCGCATTCGGTTCCATTGAAGTGGATATTTTTCAAATTTTGCAACGCAAACGCGCGTAACCGGGGCATCACACAAAACTCCAAGCGAGCTGATGTACGTGATAAGAGCATGTCGTTTTTCACAATTAAACAAAAGTCTTTTATCTGGAGTAAAAAAACATGACAACAACTTTTCAGTTACATCTCCGGTTAAAGGAAGACTGCATAGCCATTGGCCGCTTTGAATTATGCCAATTATTGATGATGAATGACAGCCAGTACCCCTGGTTTATCCTCGTGCCGGAAAAAGCCGGTATCAAGGAAATTTATCAGCTTAACAAACCGGAGCGGCATACACTGACAGAAGAATCCAGTTATCTTGCTGAAAACCTGGCAGTACTCTATAAAGCGGATAAAATGAATATTGCAGCAATAGGAAACCTGGTTCCGCAACTGCACATCCATCACGTAGTCCGCTATCAGACCGATAAAGCCTGGCCGGCGCCAATCTGGGGAAAGTTCCCCGCCGCTCCTTATTCACAGAAGCAAATTACAGACCATATTGCTCAAGTTAAAGCGCAGTTAAAAATATAAGTCTGGAAAACGCGATCCAATTTACTATAGACATTCAGCTTGACCAACACCGATGCGGTAATGAAAGACATGGGCATGAGCCTGAACTTCACAGTCGAAAATAAAATAGATGCCGAGCGCGAAGAAAACCTGCAAATAATCCTGCCCATCAGCCCTTTCTCCCGACCAAGTGGCTGAACATGTCCCTAAGTTATAAGGGTTTCTAACCTTAAAGAAGTTAATTGGAGAGATGTTCACTAACGTGGATAACCGAAAGGAGTTTCATTATTTGTTGAATGACTTATAATTAAGATGCCTTGAATACATGCGTACTTCGTTGTTGCCATTACCTTTTTTTGCGTTTCAAAATTGAGTTGACTATTAGTGCGTCAATCTTGTTTTGACGATTTTACTAAATGCCCTCCGTTTAATATATTCCTCCCTGCTATTTCCCCGAGATCCACACAATACAGTAAGGGCAAGGATAAGAAAATCTATCCACTTTAAAATAATCCAAAAACATACGAAAAAAATCAAGCTCAAAAATGATAGAACCCAATAGACAAGGGCAAGATTCCACATATTACAAACCACACAGGTTTTGTATTGCGCCAATGCTCGATTGGACGGACAGGCATTGCCGTTTTTTTCATCGACTAATTTCACAACACGCCTTGCTGTATACGGAGATGGTTACAACCGGGGCGTTAATTCACGGTGATCATCACCGGTTTTTGCGATTTAATGCCGCTGAAAATCCGCTTGCTTTTCAATTGGGGGGCAGCAATCCACAGGAGTTGGCAATCTGTGCCCGGATGGTTGAAGACTTTGGTTATACGGAAGTGAATTTGAATGTCGGTTGCCCTAGTGACCGGGTCCAAAATGGCCGTTTTGGCGCCTGTTTAATGGCCGAGCCGGAATTGGTTGCTGAATGTATTGCGGCGATGTCCCGGGCAGTTGCTATTCCGGTCACTGTTAAATCACGAATCGGCATTGATGAGCGTGATTCTTACGAGGAACTGGCGCAGTTTATTACTGTGGTTGCCAATGCCGGCTGCGAAACATTTATTGTACATGCCAGAAAGGCCTGGTTAAGCGGTTTATCGCCCAGGCAAAACCGGGAGGTCCCGCCTTTACGCTACGAAATGGTCTATCAACTGAAAAAAGATTTTCCGCAATTGGAGATCATCATGAATGGTGGAATCACTACTTTGGATCATGCTGAACAAATGCTGGAACAGGTTGATGGTGTCATGATGGGCCGAGAGGCTTATCAAAATCCTTATATATTAGCGGATGTTGATAGACGCTTTTTTGGTGTGGAGGACAATCCCCTTTCACGCCACGAGATTGTCGCGCTATTAATCCCTTATATACAGGAACAGTTCAAAACCGATGTCCGTTTAAACAGTGTATCCCGGCATATTTTAGGTCTTTTTCATGGCGAACCGGGGGCCAAAGGCTGGCGTAGATATCTAAGTGAAAATGTCGGAAAATCAGGCGCAGACGAAAATGTAATACTTGAGGCCTTAAAGTTTACAACTTGATGATGTATGTATGGCTTAAGATTAAAAAAACACTTTTGTCTTGTACCTTGTTAAAATTTCAGACCTGTTCAAAATGTGGCGGCAAATTAAAGGGTAGTGCTATACTTCCAACTATTTTTTATAAGTGAGACTGATAAGTGAAACTAAAAAACATGGAGGAACATTTCGCCGGAATTATTGAAGGGGTCGGTGAAAACTTAAACCGCGAAGGCCTGATTGACACGCCAAAACGCGCGGCCAAGGCATTCAAATTTCTCAATAACGGTTACGATAAAACGCTGGAAGAAGTGCTTAATGGCGCTATTTTTACAGCCGATACGGAAGACATGGTTATTGTTAAGGATATTGAACTCTATTCGTTATGTGAACATCATTTACTGCCGTTTATTGGTAAATGCCATGTGGGTTATTTACCGCAAGGTAAAGTGCTGGGCTTGTCTAAAGTGGCGCGTATCATTGATATGTATGCGCGGCGTTTGCAAATTCAGGAAAAACTCACCAAACAAATAGCGGATGCAATTGAGCTTTCAATTGGAGCAAGAGGAGTGGCGGTGGTTATTGAAGCCAAGCATTTATGTATGATGATGCGGGGCGTTGAAAAACAAAATTCGGTGATGACAACTTCAGTAATGACAGGCATTTTCCGTAAAGAAATCAGTACACGCTCAGAATTCCTCAATCTGATTAACAGATAGGCTATTCATGACTACCAAAAAAATTGGCGTATTACTGGCAAATCTCGGTTCGCCGACTGCACCTACAACGCGAGCTGTCCGGCGATTTCTTAAGGATTTTCTGTGGGATCCTCGTGTTGTTAACCTGCCTCGCCCTTTGTGGTGGGTGATACTGCATTTTTTTGTGTTGCCGTTTCGACCCGCTCGCTCTGCAAAAGCTTACCGTAAAGTGTGGCATGAAAAAGGCTCGCCTTTAACCTACCTGACCAGGGCGTTAACCGAGAAAACAGCAGATCAACTCAATGCGAAAGGCATTACAACAGATTTTGTGATGCGCTATGGCGAACCTTCCATAGCGAACCAATTAAGGGCTTTTAAAAAAGCCGGCATAACTGATTTGATCGTATTACCTTTATATCCTCAGTATTCTTCAACCACGACCGCATCCATCTATGATCATCTGGTCAAAGAACTTAATCAGTGGCGGCATCTGCCCAATATTCAATTTATCAGTGATTACCATCAGGATAGACATTATATTGCCGCGGTAGCTGAATCCATTAAACAAGCGTGGCAGGACCAGGATAGAAGTGAATTGTTACTCATGTCTTTTCACGGCTTGCCCGAGCAACTGACTAAATGGGGTGATCCATATTTTCACCAGTGCCATAACACAGCGGCTTTGATTGCCGAAAAATTGGACCTTAAGAAAAATGAATGGATGATTGTTTTTCAGTCCCGTTTTGGCAAGGCAGAATGGCTAAAACCCTATTGTGTAGATACCTTGCAAAATCTTCCAGGGCAAGGTATTAAAACGGTTGATATCGTTTGTCCGGGGTTTGCAGTTGACTGTCTGGAAACGCTGGAAGAAATTGCGATGGAGAATAAATCCATTTTTATGAAAGCCGGTGGAACACGCTATCGTTATATCCCTGCTCTCAATGATTCAGTGGCTCATGTTAATGCTATCGTTAATTTACTTGAACAAAAAATTTAAGTGGCTATAGTTAGCTTTTATTTAAGGTATGGTTTTCTGCGTGCACGATAAATTGAAGAGTTAAAGCGGCAATGAAAGAAACAATATTGCAAGGTTGGCAAGATGCCTGGCCCACTGTTAAATCCAGCAAGCCTTTTGCTACCGGTGCCGGTGTCATAGACGAAAGCGCCTTCAATACCATTGAAGTCGATAAAGTGTTTGAAGCTGTTAATCATGCATCAACGACGATAGGGCAAGCGGTGCTGTTTCGTTCCTTAACAAATCCGCTGGATGCATTGGATGAAATTAAAGCAAAACAGGAAGCTGTTGAGGAATTACGTTCCAATCCAGCTCTAAAAGAGGATCTTGAAAACATCCTGGAAACCGCCGCCAATCATGAAAGAAACTTTTATTTGCTTTTGTTTGGACAATTTCTGGGTACGTTCGGCACAGCCCGGGAAGAACATGAAATTGAAGGCTATGGCTATCAACAGTACAAAAGAGGCATAAAATTTATGCTTGAACTGGTAGGCCGGATTCAAGTTGCCGAGACGCCGAAGAGTATTTATTTAAGTTCACTGTTTGACAAAATAAAAGCTTTCGCGGATACGCGAGCTTATTCATTAATGGAAGGCCCGGCTTATATTTCTGAAAGTGGTATTCAATCCAAGCAGCAAAGAAAGGGCTCATTTTCACCCGCCATTATTTTCAGACCACGCCTGTTCAAGCCGTTGCTGATTGCAATGGGTTTCGGGATAATCTGGGCATTGGCGCATTTTTTTCCAACGGATATGTTTAACGTTTCTGTTGAGGCAATCCCTACGGCGACCATTTTTTTTGTACCACTGTTGCTGGTCTATTATCCTGTGGTTGGGGGTTTTGATCGAGACAGTTGCATCATCCCGTTAAGAAATGAATTTAAAAACTCGCCCGATGTTGCTGAAACTCTGGATGCCTTGGGCCAGTTGGATGAATTGCTGTCATTTATTAAATTTGCTGATGCATTTGGTGACAATGTTGTATTACCAACACTAATTGAAGGAGAGCATCATAGAATTAATCTGGCTGATGCTAAAAATCCCGTGTTAGGCAAGCAAAATTACGGCTACATCGGCAACGATTTTGTTTTAGAGGATGACAAGCTGGTACTGGTGACCGGCCCTAACAGTGGCGGCAAAACAGCTTTTTGTAAAACTGTCACCCAGATTCAATTGTTGGCACAAATAGGTTGTTATGTACCTGCACAATCGGCAACACTAACCGTAGCCGACAAAATTTTTTATCAAGCGCCCGAAATCAGTCACCTTGATGACGGAGAAGGGCGTTTTGGTACAGAGTTAAAACGAACTAAAGACATATTTTTGGCAACAACCGCTAAAAGCCTGGTGGTGTTGGATGAATTATCCGAAGGCACAACCTTCGAAGAAAAAATGGAATCCTCGTCTAACGTGCTGAACGGATTTTATCGCAAAGGCAACAGCACCATTTTAATTACCCACAACCATCAATTGGTCGATAATTTTGTCCGTCAGGGAACAGGCTTGCCAAGACAAGTTGAATTTGCCAATGATGCGCCTACCTATAAGTTGATTGCAGGTATTTCTCGTGTGAGTCACGCTGATCGCGTGGCTAAAAAAATCGGCTTTTCAAAGGAAGACATCGATAACTATTTGGCGGATTCACAATGAAAATCGGCACCGCATTAACGGACAATGCAACACGGGCGCTGCTGCTGGGCAGTGGTGAACTGGGCAAGGAACTGACTATTTCGCTGCAACGCTACGGCGTGGAAGTGATTGCTGTTGATCGCTATCATAATGCTCCCGCACACCAGGTCGCCCATCGTAGTTATGTCATTGATATGACCGATACTGAAGCTGTAAAAATGCTGATTGCACTGGAACAGCCCCATTTCATTATTCCTGAAATTGAAGCGATTGCAACTCAGGCACTTGCTGATATTGAGTCTGAAGGATGTTGTACAGTCGTTCCCAATGCCAGAGCTATCCAGTTGACCATGAATAGAGAAGGAATCAGGACCCTCGTGGCTGAACAGCTGAAAATACCCACTTCGAACTATGCTTTCGCACAAAGTTTTGAAGAATTACAAGCCGCTGTTGACAATGGAATCGGTTATCCGTGCTTTATTAAGCCAACTATGTCATCATCAGGCAAAGGCCAGTCCATGATTAAAAGTCCCGGCCAGCTAAAACAAGCGTGGGATTACGCCAAATCCAGCGGGCGGGTTGATACGGGTAAAGTTATTGTTGAAGCCAAGATTGATTTTGATTTTGAAATCACTTTACTAACTGTTCGCGCATTGAATGAAAACGGTGCAGTCCAGACGTACTTTTGCGATCCTATCGGGCATGTCCAGGAAAATGGCGATTACCGGGAAAGCTGGCAACCGCAAGCAATGAGGACAGCCACCCTGAAATTAGCCCAGGACATTGCTTTTAAAGTAACCAATGAAATCGGCGGCCTCGGTTTGTTTGGCGTTGAGTTGTTTATCAAAGGCGATGATGTATGGTTTAGCGAGGTTAGCCCCAGACCACACGATACTGGCATGGTGACCATGGTCACACAAAATCAAAATGAATTCGAGTTGCACGCAAGAGCTATTTTAGGCTTGCCTGTGAACACTGGCTTGCAAAAAACAGGGGCCAGTGCTGTTATTTTAGGCGGTGTTAATGCTAAAGGCGTTGTGTATGAAGGGTTGGCTCAAGCACTTGCCGTACCTGGCAGCGAAGTCAGATTATTCGGTAAACCTGAAGCATTTGTAAACAGACGAATGGGCGTTGCCTTGGCAACCGCAGAAAGCGTCGACGAGGCTAGGCATAAAGCGGTTAAAGCCGCAAGTTTATTGGTGGTTAAACCTGTACTATAGGAAAAAAACGATGAGAATAGCAATTATTTTATTGACTTTATTCATCTCAAATGAGGTGATGGCTGATATTTATAAGTTTACTGATACTGATGGCCGTGTCTACTATACCGATGAACCTCGACATAGCTTGTATAAGCGCATTATCAAGAGCAAAACATTTCGATATCCAATTCTGAGTAATTTAAATAATTATCACGCAAAAGTACGTACTTATACAGGCGCCAACAAAAAAAGATTTGCTGATCTTATTGAACAGGCTGCCTATAGGCATAATGTTGATGCTAAATTAGTTCATGCCGTTATTCAAACGGAATCCGCTTATAATTCAACCGCACAATCGCCTAAAGGTGCTGTGGGCTTAATGCAGCTGATGCCGGACACAGCAAGACGTTTTGGGGTCACCGACCGGAATGATCCCGATCAGAATGTTGACGGTGGTACACGTTATTTAAAACATTTAATCAACCTGTTCAATCCCAATCTGGATCTTGCTGTTGCCGCCTATAATGCTGGTGAAAATGCAGTCATACGTTATAACAACTCTATTCCGCCGTACCCTGAAACGCAAAATTATGTGAAGCAGGTATTGGCTTTATACAATCATTGACATCCTTATCCAACACTCTAGTAGCCAGCCATTTTAATTATGACGGGGAAAATTAGCGTAACGGTTTAGTCCCCCCCTCTTTAAAACGAGGGGTTAAAGGAGATTTTTGAAATAAATCGTCCTCAATACCCCTTTTTGAAAGTGTGGAAGTGAAGAGGCGACTGCTAATTAACGCTAGTTTTACACGACATAACTATGTTGCCTGAATTCTCCTGTAATTTCATCATGATCGCGGATCAGGTTAAATTTAGACAGGCGTAATATCAGATGGTGATACTAAACACGCTGCAAACCCGTAGCCAACGAGTTTTATAACAACCATTGCGATAACCAGTTATGTATCATTTTATAGATGACCTCACTTTCAATATTCTCATCCTTGAAATAGATCGGTCCAGTGATACAACGGATAGCATTCCTCGCATAAAAAAGATCAACTCCTCAGCGGCTGCGTTTTTAGGCTATGCTAAAAATAAACTCTTCGATAAACCGCTTGATATTATCTGTCCGTGTGAAAAATGGCAGACCATCCTTGCCGCATTAGACGATGACACTCATGGAAAAAGATTTGAAAGTGAATTCGTCACCGAAGCGAACAAACGAATTCCGGTACTCCTTTCTCTTTCTGTTTTACCCGGACAAAACCCGAAAAAAACCGCCATCGTTTTACTGATTCAGGATATTAGCGATAGGCAGGAGCTGGATAAAATTGAGCTCATGATGCACAGGGCCGTTGAACAGAGCGCCAGTGCCGTGCTTATTACCGATAAAAATGGACTTATAGAATACATCAATCCGAAATTCACCGAGCTGACCGGTTATACATCCGAAGAATTACTGGGGCAAAACCCAAAAATCATGCAATCCGGCAACACGCCTCTGGAACACTATCAGAGCATGTGGCAAAGTCTTTTAAGCTCCGGTGAATGGTGCGGAGAAATTAAGAACCAGAAAAAAAACGGCGACGATTACTGGGTTTATGAGTGTGTTAGCGCCATTAAAAATAACCAGGATGAAGTGACTCATTTTCTGGCTCTTGAAGAAGACATTACCGAACGCAAGCGGCTTGAACATCGGTTTCGGCAAGCGGTAGAATCGGCCCCCTACGCGATTGTCATGGTCAATGATTCAGGAACGATTGAGATGATCAATTCGCAAACCGAGACGCTTTTCGGTTACTCACGCCACGAGCTAATCGGACAACCCGTTGAAATGCTGGTGCCGGAGCGCTTTCGCAAGGCGCATAGTGGTCTCCGTCAATCGTACCTCGCCGCTCCCGAGTCCAGAACCATGGGTGCGGGTCGAAACCTCTACGGGTTACGCAAGGACGGGACTGAGTTTTCCGTAGAAATAGGCCTCAGTCTTATCGATGACCATGATGAAACCTTAATACTCAGCACCATTGTTGACATCACTCAGCGCAAGCATGCTGAATCGGCGTTGAGAGAAAGTGAAGAACGTTTCAGGCAAATGGCGGAAATGACCGGCGAATGGTTATGGGAGCAAAACCCTGAAGGATATTATATCTACTGCAGTATCGCCGTTAACCAAATTCTCGGATTTAGCCAGGAAGAAGTCATTGGAAAACACTATACTGAATTTTTAACCCCCCAGGATCAAGCAGAACAGAAATCTTACTCTACAAGCCACCAGCCTTTTTATGCGTTGATTAATCACTACCGGCATAAAGACGGACATTCGGTTCTTACCGAATCGACTGGACTACCTATCATCAACGCAGAAGGAAAATTGCTTAAATGGCGCGGCGTAGATCGGGATATTACGGTCAGAAAGCATTTTCAGGATGCTCTCATAGAAAGTGAAAAGCGCACACGGCTTATCATTGAAAGCTCCTTAAGCGCCATCGTGATTATGGATTCATACGGTCTCATTACTGACTGGAATTATCAAGCTGAAAAAATATTCGGCTGGTCGCGTAATGAGGCTATCGGCCAGCGTCTTGAGGATTTAATTATCCCGCTAAGGTTTCGTAATGCTCACCGGCAGGGCTTAAAGCTCTTCCTGCATACTGGTATTGGCCCTATGCTAAATGAACTGGTCGAGCAAGTCGCCATACGCAGGGATGGCTCTGAATTTCCTGTTGAACTCAGTATCGCCCCCTTAAAACTGGGCAATGCGTATATATTCAGTGGTTTTATACACGAAATTACCGCCCGGAAAGCGGCTGAGCAAAAAATCCGGCAATCGGAGGTCAATCTGGCTATTGCCCAGAGTGAAATCAAGATTGCCCAACGGATTCAAGCTTCCTTGTCACCTTCAGCTCCGATCAAATCGGATCATTTTGAAGTAACCGGTTATTGCCTGCCTGCTGATCAGGTTGGCGGTGACTATTTTGATTATTTTTTTCGAAATGAAGACCATCTGGATATGATAATTGCCGATGTTTCAGGCCATTCAATCGGTCCAGCTTTGTTTATGGTTGAAACACGTAGCGCCATTCGATCACAGGTAAATCGATTGGGAACACCGTCCGAAACACTCGGTGTACTCAATAATTTTCTGTTTGAGGATCTGGATAATGCAGACTACTTCATTACCCTGTTTTATTTGCAATATGACATCACTCAGCATCAATTAAGCTTTGTCAATGCAGGACACCCACCGCCGTTATTATTCAGCCCTTTTGAAAAGGAATGCAGACAACTTGATGCAGGGGGTATGATACTGGGGGTTCGCAAAAACATTATTTTCGAGGAAAAAACCACAACACTTGCAAAAGGCGATTTAATTCTTCTTTACACAGACGGCCTAATTGAAGCAGAAAATCCTGAAGGTGATTTCTTCGGCGTCGAACGCGCCAGTCAGCTTTTCATTCAATACGCTCATCTTCCGCCGGAAAAAATCATAGAAGCGCTGCTTAACCATCTAAAACAATTTTGCCGGAGCGAATCGTTTAAGGATGATATTACTTTAATGGTATTCAAGCGTGGCTAGCAAAGCAGGGTAGACTGTGCTGTCAAACAGCGTGGAATAATTTCCACTTTTTGCCTCTAAACTGACCAGCAATTATTCCTATTCTTATTTTTTAATAATTGAATTGCATGTAAATTGGCAAAACTAATTCCAATCGTGGCAAATTTTGGATGTTGTTTTATACATTTTGCTCCTTTTTGAACTCAACGCCATGCTTTCCAGTAGCGTAGCAGCAGGAAACCCCCTGCCAGTCCACCAAGATGAGCGAAATGGGCTACCCCTTCCTCGGTGCCGGTTACGCCTAACACTAGTTCCAACGCGCCATAAAGTACGACAAAAACCTTGGCGGGTAAAATTATGGGTGGGATTAACAGCATAATTTGCCGCTCTGGAAAATACAGGGAAAACGCCAGTAGCAACCCGAAGACCGCACCCGATGCGCCAATGGTCGGGTAATAGGTACCCGTCATGCTACTCACCCCCAATTGCGCTAGTGCAGCAGAGACGACGCATGCCAGATAATATGTCAGATAGCGACGCCCACCCCATACTCTTTCCACATCCGCACCAAACATATACACGGCTAACATGTTAAATGAAATGTGCATAAAGTTAGCATGCAGAAATGCGTAGGTGAGAATTTGCCATAGTTGAAATTGTGGGCCTAGCGGCCATAAAGCAAAAACCGAAGTCCAATCGCTACCGAAAGCGGGTTCTAGAAGAAATACCACCACATTGGCAATAATAATGCCTTGGGTGATTGGAGGAAGTCTATACATAATCGCCTGTTCTCCCG
Source organism: Methylococcales bacterium (assembly GCA_038319065.1). Classification (GTDB taxonomy): domain Bacteria; phylum Pseudomonadota; class Gammaproteobacteria; order Methylococcales; family Methylomonadaceae; genus Methylobacter_C. The sequence continues at coordinate 7,479 of JBBQCU010000004.1, read as the reverse complement.
CTTACCGTTTATACTGATGCAGACCTTTGAAGTCTATTTATTCTACGCGTATTGATATTTACTCCCTATTTATTTGTTAACGTTTATGAATATTTGCTACATCAGTTTCCGCACCTTGCTGATCCATGGTGCGCGAGCCGTGTTAAAAAATTGTGGGAAGAAAACGGATAAGCTGAGCTTATGGCTACAGTCCCTGGTGGCACGGCGTGGCTTTAATAAAGCTGCTGTGGCTCTTGCCAACAAAAATTCACGGATATTATGGGCGATGGCGAGCAACGGCAAAGACTATGAAGCCTTGGTCGCCTAGGCAATAATGAGCACCGGGTTATCCACCCTTTGCCCACTGACTACGAGCATGAGTGAAGGGCTCTCCGTCAGTGGGCAAAGCGTGGATAACCCTCAAACAACCCTAAATAGTTAATCGGGTAAACCAGAATTGCGGAGGCAAGTTAACACCATTTGATGGCAAAAACAGGTCAGACCGGTGCTTTCATAACCCGTTCTCCCCAGAGATTCTTTGAAATCGTAGGGTTGGTTGAGGTGAAAGTGCGCGGATAGATTCATCAGGAGTCCTGAGGTAATAAAACCTCTATCAAGAGACCGGATATATGGCTGCAATCATGATCTCTGTTGTTGGCATCAATTGTGAAAACTTATCTTGCAATAAACGAGGAGTCCATATATGGGGAGATGAGAATATAATCAACTGCCTATACCCCTCATCCCAGTTAGTTTACTGTCATGCCAGCGCACCACGTGCTCTATTACTTGTTTGGTTTACTAGGTTTCTGTTTCTTAGCGACATCACGATGAGACGCATTAAATTTGACTCGAACCCAATCTATATCGAAAACGTATGTTTTGTTGTTTGCCGGACTTGATGCCGGATGTAAATTGGCATCACATGCAATAGCCCAATTACATTCGGGTCCATAAAAATTGAGGTGCAAGTTTAAAGCTTCATTAGGAACAAGGGTGGAATTTTCTCTAACGAGTTTATCATTGACAAACCAGCGGACACGATCAGGCCCCCATTCAACACGATAAGTATTGAATCGGGTCATATCAAATTTCGGTATACCGTTAAACTCAGGGTGACCTATGCCAAGCGGTTCATTGGCATAAATATTGGTCTGCACCTGATCAGGTATATTGCTAAGCAATTCAAAATCGATTTCGCTATGGTTTTGCGTTTCGGGAAAATATTTATAAAGGAACGCCCCACCGACGAGTCCTTTAACAGGTGTGACCATGCGGGCACGTATCTCCGCAATCAAACCCGTACTGCGTTCGATAGGTTTACGTAATACTATTTCTGACCCATAGAAAGATTTACCAACGGGATTCGCGGTTGGATTGTAAGTATCAAATTGGAGATGTAGCAATCCTTTTGAAACAGGTGGATAACTATGTCGCATTTGTGTCCGGCCATTGAATGAAGCGTCTCCGGTTGGGTATTCCCAAATTGATTCATCAACGGCCCTGCCGTTAAAATCTTCAAAAAATTGTGTCTCTGCAAACGCATAGGAATTGTATACCAGAGTAAGAATTAAGGCATTGAATAGATAAAGAACGTTATTTTTTGGGCTAGGTAACATTGAATACACGCCTGAACGACGGACTATCACTTTTTTAATGCTTATCTTCCACATAATTGACATCTCTATAGTTTAAAAAGGCAAGGATTTCGCCTTGCGGGATAAAATCAAATTTTCCTGGTCGTTGCGTTCAATTTTCCAGCCTAATGCTTTAAGCTTGACGACTGTATCCTGGTCAAGCGGCTGACCACTTTTATTATCATCCTTGTTGTTAGAAAACAAGGATACTACGATGCCTTGTTCTGCACCTAATTCTGCCCAACGCTGGAACTTTTCATCGACAAATTCGTTTTTTCGAAACGGTGACCATACATGTCTTACGGGTGCTGCGCACAGTATGCGATAGACGAAAGCCCAGTTTGAAACTCCAAAACGTCCATTCAAATGATTGCAAACAACGTCTTGATTAGTCTTGATTTGTTTAGCGACTCCCATAACGGTTTGATAATATTGATCATATTCATATAATTTTGGCAATTGATATGCGCGAGCAATCAATAGAGTAACGGCAAGCCCCAGCCCCCAATTGCGGATATTTATTTTGAGTGTGGTATGTTTAAAAACAATAACCAAAGCCACAAAAATAAAGCATGTATACGGCAGCGCATATCGAGTATTTATATGCTGGCCCCACTCATATCGGGTTCTGGCCGCTATCAACATCGCAGCGCCAATAGCCGCATAGACAACCGCTATAAAAAAGGTTTGTTGTTCGATTTTTTGCCAGCGTTGCCATGTCGTAATAAGCTGTCGCACTAACAACGCCACCAGTATAAGTAGCAAGACAATTCCCCATGGCGTTCCCGCCATTAATGCATCCAGGCTGCTAAAGGCTAACAAGGTATCCAACTGTGCTTGAAGGTAATCATGACTATTTTCGCCAAGGCTTACCGTACTGGGCTCCATAGAATAGGGTTGCAATTTGCCAAACACTAAAAAATTACGAATCAGCCAAGGAACTATTATTAGAGCATTCGCGCCCAGCCAAACCAGCCCATTGTTAATTTTTAATTTGCGATTTTCCGGCTCAACGATGAAATTCCAAAGTAAATATAAGCCAATACTCAGCAGTAAACCCAGATTGGCATTTCTAAGCAGATAAGCAAAGCCGGTTAACAAACCTAGCCAGAACCAATTAGCGGGCTTATTACCCGCTGTCAGCAAGTGATTGACCGCATAAATCACCAACACTAACGATAGTGTATCGGTAAAAGCAATGTAGCCGTGCCTTACGACAGCCGGAGTCAATGCCACCAGTATTCCTATCCAAAGAGCGGGTAGTAACCCCAAGACTCGATGAAATGAATAAACGATGACTATTGGTAAAAGTACTAGTGCTGCCAAGCTTAAATAGGGAGCAATAACCTCTACAGGTTGTTGCAAAAGAATACTGCTTATAACAATGAGTACCGGATAACCGGGCGGAAATAATGGATCAGGAATAGAAACAACATCCGCCATGTCGGTCTCCCATGGAGTAACCTCGAAAACACCCCTTGCCATAACGCTTCTGGCTTGGTCAAGATAGCTGGCACTGTCTTCTCCATAAGGAAAAAACGGGGCGAAGAAAGAAATCCCCGCCGCACACAAACCGGCAAACATCGCTATGACATATACAGTGCTTTGTTTAGACATCCTTTGTAACCTTTAGCTGTAATCAGCATTGTTGTATGACATTCTCAGGTATTAGAAACACACCCTGGCGAAACAGGCAATTATTATGTCAAAGCCGCTTCTATTAGGGCGATGCCGCTTCGTGACTTAAAATCAAGTTCTCTTTTTCGTTACGTTCAATTTGCCAGCCTGATGCTTTAAGTTTCATGACTCTATCCTGATCAAGCGGCAGGCCACTTTCTTTATCATTACTGGAAGCAAACAAGGAGACTACAATGCCTTGTTTTGCACCTAATTCTATCCAGCCTTGTAATGCTTCATCGGCAAATTGATTTTTTCGAAATGGGGACCATACATATCTTACGGGTGCTGCGCACAGTATGCGATAAACGAAACCATAATTTGATACTGCAAAACGCCCATTCAAATGATTGCAAATAACATCTTGATTAATCTTCATTCGTTTAGCAGCTTCCATAATGGTTTGATCGCGCTGACTGTATTCATAGATTTTTGGCAATTCACAAGCGCGAGTTATCAATAAAGTAATGGCAAGTCCCAGTCCCCAATAGCAGGTTTTTATTTTGAGGGTGGTATGTTTAAAAATAATAACCAACGCCACAAAAATAAAACATGAATAAGGCAGCGCATATCGATCGTCAATACGCACGCCCCACTGATAACGGGTTCTGGCCGCTATCACCATCGCAACGCCTATCGCCGCATAGACAACTGCTATAAAAAAAGTTTGTTGTTCGATTTTTTGCCAGCGTTGCCATGTCGTAATAAGCTGTCGCACTAACAACGCCATCAGGATAAGCAGCAAGACAATTCCCCATGCCGTTCCCGCCAGTAATGCATCCAGGCTGCTAAAGGCTAACAAGGTATCCAGCTGTGCTTGAAGGTAATCATGGCTATTCTCGCCAAGGCTTACCGTACTGGGAGGCATTGAATAAGGTTGCAATTTGCCAAACACGAAAAAATTACGAATCAACCACGGAACGATTAACAGGGTATTGGCACCCAGCCAAATCAACCCGTTGCTAAGTTTTTCTTTACGATTTTCCGGCTCAACGATGAAATTCCAAAATAAATACAGGCCAATAGTCAGCAGTAATCCCAGATTGGCATTTCTAAGCAAATAAGCAAAGCCTGTTAGCAGACCTAACCAGAACCAATTTGCGGGCTTATTGCCCGCTGAAAGCAATCGATTAACCGCATAAATCGCCAAAACCAGCGAGATTAAATCGCCATAAGCAAAGTAGCCGAATCTAACGGCAGCCGGAGTCAATGCTACCAGTATTCCTATGCAAAGTGCGGGCAATAACCCCAAGACTCGATGAAATGAATAAACGATGACTCTCGGTAAAAGAATCAGTGCCGCAAGGCTTAAAAAGGGGGCAATAACCTCTACAGGACGATGCAAAAGTAGACTGCTTATGGCAATGATCAGCGGATAACCGGGCGGAAATAATGGATCAGGAATGGAGACAACATCCGCCTCCCAGATACTGATAGGGGTAATTTCAAAAACTCCGCGCGCTATGAAGCTTCTGGCTTGTTCAATATAGCTGGCGCTGTCTACTTCATAAGGAAAAAACGAGGCGAAGAAAGAAATCGTTGCCGCGCACAAACTCGCAAACAATGCCAAGACATATACAGTGCATTTTTTAGACATTATTAGCAAATTTTATTAGTAATCAGGATTTTTATGGTTAACGCTATCAGGCATTCGAAACACATCCCGACGAAACAAGGAATTATTAAAGTGGAGCGGCTTTGTGACTTAAAATCAGATTCTCTTTCTCATTGCGATCAACTTGCCAACCTAATGAATTAAGCCGGGTTAAATATTCCTGGTCAAGAGGCAGGTTCTCACTGTCTTTGCCGATAGGAAACAAGGACACGATAATGCCTTTTTTTGCGCCTAATCCCGCCCAGCTTTTTAAAGATTCATCAATAAATTTATTATGTTCAAACGAGACAAACATCTCTCTTACCGGAGCCTCACAAACCATCCGGTACACCAAATGTAAATTAGACAGGGCAACACGCCCATTCAAATGACTACAAATAACATCCGGATTATTTTTCAGTTGCTTAGCAACACTCACAACTCTTTGATCGTAAGGACTGTTTTGGCGGCGTTCGAAGTCTTTTTGCAAGCCATAAATTCTAAACAAAAGTAGGATAACGGCTAAACCGGGAACCAGATAGCGGGTATTTTTTGGCAAAGTATATTTAAAAATAATGACAAGGTTGACAAAAATAAAGCAAGAGTAAGGTAAGGCATATCGGGGTTCAATATGAACGCCCCACTGATATTTTGTTCTGGCAAGGATGGTTACAGTTACGCCAATAGCAACATAAACAGCTGATATAAAGAATGTTTTTTGTTCAATTTTTTGCCACAGGCGCCAAGTAGTTACTAGTTTATACAGTAAAATTAACATAACAGGAATCAGTAAAAAAATTCCGTATCCACTCTTGTCAATCAGGATTTCCAGTTCACTAAATGCAAACACAGTATTCAATTGTGCAAAAATATAATCGTGAATATTTTCACCAAGCCCAACGGTACTTGGAGGCATGGAATAAGGTTGAAATTTACCAAAAATCAAAAAATTATAAATAAACAACCCAACTATAAATACGGCATTTCCAGATAGCCAGAAACAAGCGTTTTTAATTTTCATTTTACGATTTTCCGGTTCAACAACCATGTTCCAAACCAAATACAAAAAAATACTGATGAGTAAAGCAAGATTCGCGTTTCTGAGCAGGTAGGAAAATCCAGTTAAAAGGCCTAAATAAAACCATGAAGAGGGCTTATTGCTCATTACCAATAGGCAGCCAACTGAAAAAATGACCAGCAACAGTGATATTGTGTCGCTATAAGCAATGGAGCCGAAGAATACTATTGATGGCGTTAAGGTAACGAGCAAGGCGATCCAAAGAGAAGGCCAAAGCCCTATGATCCGGTGAAAAGAAAACACGATGGCTACAGGTATTAGCAGTAGTGCAGCAAGACTTAAAAATGGAGCAATAACTTCTTCAGGTACAAAAAATATCTTACTGCTTATGACGATTAGAAGGGGATACCCGGGAGGAAACAGGTAGTCGGGGATGGAAACATTTTCCGGTGACACCAAGGTAATGGGAATCGTTTCAAAAACACCTCGCGCCATGAAGCTTCTGGCTTGTTCAATATAATTGACGCTGTCGTAACCATAAGGAAAAAACGGTACAAAAAAATAAATCGACGCCGCACACAAACCCGCAAACAAAGCTATGACATAAACTGTGCATTCTTTAGACATTCTTATTAAAATTTGCCTATTGTTTAATTACAGAGAACAAAACGGTTTCATTGCCAACCATAACCTTAAAATCGCCTGGCTCAACAATCCGCTTAAGATCAACCCCAATAAATGACAAATCGTAAGGCGTTAAGGTAAAGCTCAAGGTTTCAGCCTGGCCCGGATTCAGCTCGACTTTTTTAAACGCTTTCAATTGTTTGTTGGGCCTGCTTACCGAAGCTGCAACATCATTTAGATAAAGCAAAACCGTTTCCTTGCCTTTTATCGATCCGGTATTTTTAACATTCACTGTAATATTGATATTTTCGTCCAAGTTGATTTTGTCTTTTTCTACCTTCAAGCCGCTGGTTTGAAAGGCCGTATAACTTAAGCCATGGCCAAACGGATATAAAGGCTTATAAGATTCGAGCGGTTTATGATCGTACATCACACTGTCATTGGTATTTCCCGGATAGGAAATGGGCAGTTTGCCATTGGGGTTATAATCACCGTATATAATATCGGCAATAGCTTCGCCGCCTTCCATACCCGGCAAGAAGCCTAAAATAACACCCGGAACCTGCTCGGCAATGGCTGTGATAATACGCGGTCGGCCGCCCAATGTGACCAGGATAACCGGTTTCCCTGTGGCAATCATGGCGTTGGCAAGATTGATTTGAGCTTGATCGAGATTTAATGAGTCAATATTGCCGACTGTTTCAGTATAAGGTTTTTCACCCAGACACAGTACGATTGTGTCGTGCTTTTTTGCCTCTTTAATGGCTTTTTGAATATCAATCTCGTCAGCAAATGAATTTCCCCCGACATAAGTCACTTTGCCTGTGGACTTTTTTTGGATGGCTTCAAAAACCGTTAACTTGTCCTGAGGATATAAACGCTCCTCGTCGCCTTGCCAGGTAATCGTCCAGCCGCCATTCATCACGCTCAATAAATTTGCGGTGGGCCCT
>JBBQCU010000003.1:0-23772 GCA_038319065.1 Methylococcales bacterium | reverse complement strand
GTTTTTGTGCAGAACACGGTTTGATTGGTGCTGAGTTTTTGGCAGGCATCCCAGGCACAATGGGGGGTGCATTAAAAATGAATGCAGGCGCATTTGATGGCGAAACCTGGGGCATTGTTAAGCAGGTAGAAATGATTGATGCACGGGGCAAAATATCGCTTCGATTTCCTTGTGATTTTAAAGTGAGCTACCGGTCTGTAAAAAGTTTTGAAAATGAATGGTTTCTGAGTTGCCGGTTACAGCTACAGCAAGGTGATACTGCTGCAAGTCAGCAAAAGATAAAGGGTTTATTGGAAAAGCGGGCAAAAACACAGCCGACTAATCAACCAAGTTGCGGATCGGTTTTTAAAAATCCGGAAGGTGATTATGCGGCAAGATTGATAGAACAAACGGGGTTGAAAGGGTATGCGATCGGTGGTGCTTGCGTATCGGAAAAACATGCCAATTTTATAGTAAATACCGGCAATGCTACCGCAGCTGATATAGAGGACTTAATTTACTATGTTCAAAAAAAAGTTAAGGAGCATCAAGGTGTGGAATTGCAGACTGAGGTTTGTATGGTAGGTGAAGTTGAAGAGAGGCGATTTGTCACGTCTAACCCGGAAAAATTTGGACGTGTTGCTGTATTGATGGGGGGATCGGCTGCAGAAAGAGCCGTTTCACTAAGAAGTGGCGCCGCCGTTTATAACGCTTTAAAACATAAAGGCGTTGATGCTGTTGCCATTGATGTAACAGGTAGCCCTATTGACGCTTTGGCAGGTATTAAAGTTGACCGGGTATTTAATATTATTCATGGACGTGGCGGCGAAGACGGTGTTCTTCAGGGTGTTCTGCAAGTTATGGGTATTCCTTATACGGGCAGCGGGGTTATGGCCTCTGCATTAACGATGGATAAACTTAGAACCAAATTATGCTGGCAAGGATACGGCCTGGTGACTCCTAAATGGTGTTTATTGAAAGATGAAAATGATCTTGACACCTGTATTGAAAAACTGGGATTTCCAGTTATCGTCAAGCCTTCTCAGGAGGGTTCCAGTATAGGAATGAGCAAGGCAAATTCGCGGGATGAGTTGCTGAAAGCGTTGCAAGCAGCATTGGAATATCGCTGTGATGTTTATGCTGAAAGTTGGGTTACGGGTAAGGAATATACAGTTGCAGTATTAAACGATGAGGCGTTACCCGTTATTCGTCTGGAAACACCCAACGCTTTTTATGATTACGAAGCAAAATACAACGCGACGACGACTCAATATCATTGTCCTTGCGGGCTGGATCAGGAACAGGAATTGTTTGTGAGAAACCTGGCGGTAACAGCCAGTAAAGTGGCTGGTGTAAAGGGATGGGCAAGAGTCGATGTTTTTATTGATGATTCCGGGCAGTATCAATTGATTGAAATTAACACTGTGCCCGGCATGACCGATCACAGCCTGGTGCCGATGGCGGCCAAACAGGCGGGTATCGAATTTGAAGAATTGGTCTGGCGGGTGTTGGAAACCAGTCTAGGGTAATGAACACGGCAGGCACTAGAACCTTGGTGATCGGATTACTGTTAATTGGTCTGATTGGAATAGTCGGGTATGAAGCAGTAACGAAGGGGTACATCAGGACGTTACCCATTAAAAGCGCATCTTTACCCATTAAATATGTGAGAACTGAAGGAGTCTTTCAATACCTCAGTAAAAACGAGATAAAGACCATTATACAGCCACTGGTGATGACCGGTTTTTTTGATGCGGATATGCAGGCGATACACGTGGCTGTTTCGACATTGCCTTGGGTGGATACAGTGACGGTAAAACGCATTTGGCCTGACGCAATTGACATAAAAATCCGCGAGAAAAGGCCATACGCGCGTTGGGGCAAAAATAGCCTGATCACAGAACAGGGCGTGATATTTACACCAAATAATATAGAACAGTTTCAGAACTTGACTGTAGTGGCAGGACCTGAATTACAGCAAGTAAAAGTACTGGAAATAATGAAGGGCATTAAAACAGCTTTGGCCGATCAATTTATGCAATTGGCGGAATTTAGTGTTAATGATCGATGGGCATGGAAAATAAAGTTGGCAACCGGCCAGGAAATACTGTTGGGGCGCAATGAGCAATTAAAAAAATTACAGCGTTTTTTAAAGACGTTGGCAGTGGTAAAACAAGAGCAGGTTGATGCAATGGCAATAGTTGATTTGAGATATCCCAATGGATATGCAGTTTCATGGAAGCCCGGAACTGTTGAAATTGATTGGAATGCCATTACAACCCCAATAATGAACAAACAAGCACACGAAAAGGCGATGCAGAGTAGATAAGATGGCAAAAAAAACAGAGCGTAATTTAATAGTCGGACTGGACATTGGTACCTCGAAGGTCGCGGCTATTGTTGGTGAGCTCACCAGCGATGGCAACATAGAAATAATAGGTATAGGCACTACTCCATCGCGCGGCCTTAAAAAAGGCGTTGTAGTTAATCTGGAATCGACCGTGCAGTCCATACAGAGGGCAATTGAAGAAGCTGAATTGATGGCGGGATGCCAGATTAAGTCAGTTTTTGCTGGTATTGCGGGCAGTCATATTAGAAGCCTTAATTCTCACGGCATTGTGGCAATCAAGGATAAAGAAGTGACTCAATATGATATTGACAGAGTTATTGATTCCGCACGCGCGGTTGCTATTCCCGCGGATCAGAAAATTTTACATATTTTGCCACAGGAGTTTGTCATTGATCTTCAGGATGGGATTAAAGAGCCTATCGGGATGTCGGGCATTCGCCTGGAAGCCAAGGTGCACATGGTCACCGGTAGCGTTAGTGCCTCCCAGAATATCATCAAATGTATCCGCCGTTGCGGGTTGGAGGTTGAGGATATAGTGCTGGAGCAATTGGCATCCTGTAACTCTGTGCTCACTGAAGATGAAAAGGAATTAGGTGTTTGTTTAATTGATATTGGTGGCGGTACAACGGATATTGCCATTTTCGTCGAGGGTGCGATAAAGCATACAGCAGTTATACCCATAGCTGGAGATCAGGTGACTAACGATATCGCAGTCGCATTACGCACACCAACAATAAATGCAGAAGAAATCAAACGAAAATATGCTTGTGCGCTAACGCAATTGGCCAATGTTGACGGCACTATTGAAGTGCCAAGTATTGGAGACAGAGCGCCGCGCAAGATTTCAATGCAAAATTTGGCCGAGATTATAGAACCGCGTTATGAAGAATTGATGTTGTTGGTACAGTCCGAACTTAGACGTAGCGGTAATGAAGAATTAATAGCCGCCGGGGTGGTATTGACAGGTGGAAGCTCAAAAGTAATGGGCTTAATTGAGCTGGCAGAGGAAATTTTCCATATGCCGGTACGGATGGGTGGACCACAAAATGTTACCGGGTTAACCGAGGTGGTGAGAAATCCGGTTCACTCAACAGGGGTTGGGTTGTTAATGTATGGAAAAGACCATCAGAGCTTAGGCAGAAGCATGGATTCTGACGGTTTAGGGTGGTTTTCGAAAATGAAAAACTGGTTTCAAGGTAATTTTTAATAGTGTGTATTGTTTATTTTAAGGGGCAGCGAAAATGAAATATGAATTGGTGGATACGTATAGTGAAACCGCCGTCATCAAGGTTATTGGTGTAGGTGGAGGGGGTGGCAATGCTGTTAATCACATGGTTGGCTGCCACATTGAAGGGGTTGAGTTTATCTGCGCAAATACCGATGCGCAGGCATTAAGAAAATTAACTGTTGATACAATAATCCAGTTAGGCGTCGAATTAACCAAGGGTCTGGGTGCGGGGACAAATCCGGAAATTGGCAGACATGCCGCAGAGGAAAACAAAGAACGCATAAAAGAAGTTTTACAAGGCGCGGACATGGTTTTCCTGACTGCCGGTATGGGCGGTGGAACGGGTACTGGAGCAATTCCTGTTATTGCGCAAGTCGCAAAAGAAATGGGTATCCTGACCGTCGCCGTAGTGACTAAACCCTTTCTGTTTGAAGGTAAAAAGAAGCAGGCCGTTGCAGAGCAGGGCATACTGGAACTTGAAAAATTCGTAGATTCATTGATCACTATTCCTAATCAGAAATTGTTGCCGGTCTTGGGCAATAATGTATCCTTGATGAATGCGTTTAAAGCGGCTAATGATGTATTGCTGGATGCCGTGCAGGGTATTACCGAGCTTATTGTCCATCCCGGCATGATTAATGTTGATTTTGCTGATGTCAGAACCGTCATGTCCGGAATGGGTGCGGCTATTATGGGCATGGGTTCGGCGACAGGCGAACATCGTGCACGGGAAGCGGCTGAAAAAGCCATTGCTTGTCCATTGCTTGAAGATATCAATCTGCAAGGCGCACGCGGCATTCTAGTTAATATTTCAGCGGCTGATATGGGCGTTGCCGAATTTAATGAAGTCGGTAATATAGTACACGAGTTCGCCTCGGAGGATGCCATTATCAAAATCGGCATGGCTATTGATTCATCCCTGGGTGATGAAATCAAAGTCACCGTTGTGGCCACCGGTATGGGCGCGCCTCCTCTGCCCATTAAAGCACCGGTTAAAGTCATGCAAAAACCATCTACAAGTAACGCGAATTACGATGATTTGGATAAACCAACAGTAATGCGTAAAGGCGGCACACATGAAAACAGGGAAACACGTTTTGGTGCACAGGCGAAAAAAGATATAGATTTGGACTATCTGGATATTCCTGCTTTTTTAAGACGGCAGGCGGATTAGTTTAGTTAGACGAATCTGGCGTGATGGGGTCCATACCTCTTCGCGTCTTGTCGCGCTGGTTCCCAAGCCCTAGCTTGGGAACCCGGTCCGGGAAGCTCCAGCTTCCTGAGTCAGAGAAGTTAAGCATTTTGTCCATGCTCCAGCTGCACCGGACACAACACCCGCCACAGAAATATTTCTCCAAAGAACAGCACAAATTTGCAGACCAACATTACTGTTGGAATAAATAGTCATTTTTACTTACAATGTCTTGTTAAATAACCCCTTTCAGTAACCCTATCTGTAATAAACAGTCCTGCTTTTTAGTAAGATGTTTGCACAGACGTGAGCTAATCAAACATAAGCATTATGGAACAAAATAACTTTACCCTTGGAATCCCCAGCTTCACTTACGCCGATTTGTACAATGCTGCGCGCCTCAAAGATTTACTGGGTGTGTTTGATGCGTCAGTTAAACATCACGATGCCGAGCTTTATGATAAATTTGCCGCCTATCGCCAGAACCAGGGTGAAGGGCTGACGCCGGAAGAAATTTCTGATTTGCTGGTGAATATGGGCCCTTATATAGGCCAGTTTGTCGCGAAACTGTTTAATGTGTCTGATCACCTTCAAGTGCAAAGCGCCAAAATCAAGGATGAATTCGATACAATTTTCACGTTTAAAAATGAAGTGGTTGAAAAACTGGCTGTGGTTTTTAAAGGTCAGGATACCAGTGATTGGAATATCCCCTCCATTCTGAATCGTTTTGATATGCTGATTGATGCGGGTTTCCCCGAAGCCAATCAGGACGATGACCCTGAGCACCGCGTAGCGCGTGTTGGTGCGATTATTGGACAGATTTCCAGCCATTACAAACTGATTGCCAAAGGCAAAGACAGCGACTACGAAAATGCGGACGAACAAGTTTCCGCCTTACGCACAAAACTCGCTACGCATGAACTGGCGGCGACCGAATTTAGCGACATCATCAATGCGCCGGACGCTGCCGAATTTGTAAACGGCTTAATGGACATTTTACTACGCTGGAGCTTTGTCGCCCAACAGGATAACGATGTGGTTGCCGGTTGGCTGAGTTTTAAACTCCCCGAAAAACGCGATTTTGACCATTTGGTCGAACATAATACCGTAGATCGCGGAGAATTTACTGCGTGGATGGGTGAACTCGAACATCGCCGCCGCAGGGACGGTTTTAAACTGACTGACCAGCGGATGAATCAGCGTGAGGTATTGTCGGAAATTAATCATTGCATTTATTGCCACGAACGCGATACCGACTCGTGCTCCAAAGGCATGCGCAACAAAAAAAACAATACGTTTAAAGTTGACCCGCTTGGCGTGACAACTATCGGTTGTCCGTTGGATGAAAAAATCTCGGAAATGCATTTGGTCAAACGCAATGGCGACAATATAGGCGCGTTGGCGATTATCATCATCGACAATCCGATGTGTCCGGGTACCGGGCATCGTATTTGTAATGAGTGTATGAAAGGTTGTATATATCAAAAAACCGACCCCGTTAATATTCCCCAAATTGAAACTAATGTGCTGACTGATGTTTTATTCATGCCTTACGGCTTTGAAATATACAGTTTGCTTACCCGTTGGAATCCGTTAAACGTCAAGCGTCCCACCATGCTCCCATATAATGGGAAAAATGCCTTGGTTGTAGGTCTGGGGCCTGCGGGCTATACCATGAGCCATTATTTATTAAATGAAGGTTTTGGGGTCGCGGGTATTGACGGCTTGAAACTGGAACCCTTGCCGGTGGCCTTAACGGGAGATGCGAACAATTTGCCGATGCCGATTATTGATTTTAACGACCTCTATGAAGATTTGGACAAACGTATTCTGGCGGGTTTCGGCGGTGTGGCCGAATATGGGATTACCGTGCGCTGGGACAAAAATTTTCTAAAAGTTATTTACCTGACCCTGGCAAGGCGTGAAGCATTTCGCGCCTATGGTGGTGTGCGTTTTGGCGGTACCCTGACCATTGAAGATGCCTGGAATATGGGCTTCGACCATATTTGTATCGCGTCGGGCGCAGGCAAGCCGACCGTGATTGACATCAAAAACAATCTGATGCGCGGCATACGTAAAGCCTCGGATTTCCTGATGGCATTGCAATTGACCGGCGCGGCCAAGTCGTCTTCAATGGCGAATTTGCAAGTGCGTTTGCCTGCGGGTGTGATTGGCGGCGGTTTAACCGCGATGGATACCGCAACCGAATTATTGGCATATTATCCTGCACAAGTGGAAAAGATTCTGCATCGCTATGAGACGCTGGTCAAGGTTTATGGTGAGCAAGCCATCCGCAGCCGTTACGATAAAGAAGAAACGATTATCCTTGATGAATTCCTGGCGCACGGTAAAGCCATACACGCAGAGCGCCAACGCGCCGAAGACGCGGGCGAACAGCCGCATTTTCAACCCCTGGTAGAATCGTGGGGCGGAGTCACCCTGTTTTATCGAAAAGGTATAGCAGACGCGCCGGCCTACCGGCAAAATCATGAAGAAATTGTTAAAGCCCTCGAAGAAGGCATTGCCTTGGCCGAAGGCATGAGTCCATTGAACGCACACGCTGATGAATTCGGGCATTTAAATGCTGTTGATTTTGAAAAACTGGTATCAGAAGAAGGCCGCTGGAAAAGTTCAGGTCAAACCATAAACGTCCCGTTACGTAGTCTATATGTCGCTGCGGGTACATCACCGAACACCATTTATCAAAGCGAATATCCCGACACCTTTGTTATGGATAAATGGTTTTTCCAACGCTATGAACCGGAATGGACGAATGGCGGTGTTGACTTAGTGCCTATGGCTGATGAAGCTTTCCCTAAACTGGGAAAACCCGCGCCGCTCACGTCCTATCAAAAAGACGGCAAATTTATCAGCTTTTATGGCGACAACCATCCTGTCTATGCAGGTAACGTGGTTAAGGCTATGGCAAGCGCGAAAAACGGCTACCCTTATGTGGCTAAGTTATTCGAGCAAGAATTGGCAAATATTGATCCGGATCAGCAGCCGGAACGTGATGCAGCATTGAAAGCCTTGTTCAGCAAAATGGACGCATCTTTAATAGCGACAATTGTCGCCATTAAACGGCTGACGCCGACGATTATTGAAGTGGTTGTTAAAGCGCCGATGCAAGCGGAAAAATTTCATCCCGGACAATTTTACCGGGTACAGAACTATGAAGCTCTTGCGCCAACGGTTGAAGGCACAGTGTTAGCCGCTGAAGGCCTGGCGCTGACAGGCGCCGAAGTCGATAAGGAAAAAGGCACGATTTCCCTGATTGCACTGGAAATGGGTTCCTCGTCGCGCCTCTGTGCAACCTGGAAAGTTGGCGACCCGCTGGTTATCATGGGTGTAACCGGTGCACCGACCGAAATACCGGCCAACGAAACCGTGTTGTTACTTGGTGGCGGCTTGGGTAATGCAGTGCTTTTCTCCATCGGTAAAGCAATGCGGTCGGCCGGTAATCGCGTGATTTATTTTGCGGGTTATAAATATGCTCAGGATCGTTTCAAAGTCGAAGATGTGGAAGCGGCCGCTGATCTTATTGTCTGGTCAGTCGATAAGGCCGAAGGCGTGAAAGCAATTGTGCCTACCCGTCCACAAGATAAAACTTTTGTCGGCAACATTCTGGAATGTATGGTGGCTTACGGCAAAGGCGAATTGGGCGAACAACCCATTCCACTGGCGGACGTTGAGCACCTCATCGTCATCGGTTCAGACCGCATGATGTCGGCCGTAAAAGAGGCACGTTTCAATGTTTTGAAGCCTTATCTAACCAAGGTTCAACACGCTGTTGCCTCGATCAACTCGCCGATGCAGTGCATGATGAAGGGCATCTGTGCCCAGTGTATGTGCAAACACATCGATGCGGAAACAGGCAAGGAATCCTTTGTTTATTCCTGCTACAACCAGGACCAGGATTTGGATACCGTTGATTTCCCGCATTTGAATGCCCGCTTGCGGCAAAACACAGTGCAGGAAAAATTATCTAATCTTTGGCTGGATTATTTGTTGATGAAGAAGAAATCGGGGGAAGTTGCGTAGGTTGGGTTAGGCGATAGTCGTAACCCAACATATCGAAGCGGCAAATGTTGGGTTACGCTATCGCTAACCCAAGGCCCTGAGTTTTTCATATTTTGAAGCGCGAAGGGTATAATTACACTTTGCGTCGGGAGACTACAGACCCTAATATTAAAGAACTTCCGAATAACCAGAAAGCTCCAGGTAATGGAACAACAGCAGAAGGTATAAGATCACTTTTTACATTAAAGATGCCCCCTGAGAGGTATTGCCCATCAAGTGATGAAGCTCCACCCGCGGAGTTAGCCGTTAAAGTATTGGAGTTCCATTTCCATATAAGGCCGATGCCAGGAAACTCTTCAGCCAAAAACCGTATAGTCCCATCTGCCCTTACTCCAACAAGCTCCGTTTGAAAACCGAAGAAGTCATTGGGGTCATTCGGATTAAAAACTTTACTAAATGGCGCATCATAAAATTTAACACTATCCGAAGTGTAATCGGTCACGCTAGCATCGCTTACAGTGGGTAAGGCCCAAGTTGTTGTTCCCCGGTCGAACTTACCTTGGCTTTCATTAAAATATGGAAGCGCGCCATCGGACCAATCTTGAACCCAACTATCAAGAATGATTTTCCCATCAACTAGCACGTCAGTTTGAAATGCATACTTAGCCTCTTTGTCTAAAACTTGAGGAATGGTATCAATAAGTCCAATCAAATTAGATTTATTGCTTGCAACAAGTAATGAATTAACAGCAGATGTAAAATCATCGTTTGGTACTATGGTAGAAGTGTTAAAACCATCGTTCGACTTCACCACAACCGCTACCCAATTATCTGGTATATGTGTAACCTGCTGAAACCAATTAAAATGATCGATCTGTAAAGCGCGTTCAAGATCTTTTAAAGGAGCATCGGGATTAAATGTAAGCTCCATTCTTGTAGCAGGAGCTAAGGGTATTGTTGGAATTGGCTGATTGATGGAATCTTTAAGTATGTCTTTTGCTGGTATAACAGTAATCTCTATGTCGGCGATTTCTGCGTGTCCAGGTCTGGTAATATTTGAAGGATTCTCAAACTGCGTTCCGGTTGTCCACGAAAAATCGTTGAATTTTGTAGTTGCAGAGCCGATTTGAGTGTTTGTATATATGGGTCTTAATGCCGCCGGCCCTGTTGGCTGCTGCTGATTGACAGCAAACTGCTTAAATACCCCTCCTTCGTTTGTTACATCTCCTACTGTTCCTAGCCCAGATGCAGATGTAGCAACTCCAAAGTTTTCCGAATGAGTAAAACCGGTAAAACCGCCTCTAGTACTTGAATGAAGATCACCTCTACCACCGTACTGAAACTTGATTTCAGTCATTAAACCGTCAAATACTTCAATATTTCCGTATCCGAAGGCAGATGAGGCTGAATTGCTAGGGTTCACATTAGTCAGAACTGTATTAAATCCCTTATTCTTTAGATCGGAATCTACACTGTCTGATGAATCAGTCCACCCTTTAACCTGAATACTAAAATCTGGATAGGTGACAACGTTTATACCAGAGTTTGAATCGAGTGAATTTAAATCAAGCGAAAACGTAACAGGAGTTTGAGCCGCTAATTTGTTACTCGTTAATAAGCTGAGAAGAATAGCGCCGAAAAAAAGTAAAAAATTGAATTTAATATTCATTTTCATTAACCTTTATTGGTCAGGAGTTAAAAACAGAAAAGTTGTTAAATTAAACATTGAAACTAGTGCTTAATTGCATAAATCTTTGCGTTTAATTTAATTAATTGGTTAATTACCAAAATAGAGAAGGTTATTTATGCAGGCAAGCATTAAATTTAAATAATTGCTGCAACAAAATAACTTACAGTAATTATGTTTTCATAACTGCTGACTATATAGTTAATATAAAAAGGTGTAATGACTTTATTAAAATATCCTGTTGTTTTTGGCCAAGTGCAAATAGGTAATAATGCATGTCCCATGGTATGGCGAGAGCAGGCTATTTATTCTTATGGCAGTAACCTACCACAAAAGTTTTATAAAGTGCAAGAAAAACCGAAATGTTGGGTAACAGCGCGGTTACATCTACAAGCTAAATAGCGCCAACAATAAACGTTTAATACTTTAGCGTCATCCCATTCAAATTCCATTGGGTATATGTACTCCGGCGTGGGTGAGCAGAACCCGGTTGCAAATCCCATTGGGCTGTTTAGGTTATTTTTGTTGTTGTTTTGCCAACATGAACTGGCGCAATATTGAGTTCATTTTTGACTGATAACCCGTGCCCTGCGATTTAAGCCACTCAACAATATCATGGTCGATTCGTACTGTAATTTTGTCTTTAGTTTGCGGCATTTTTAATTGAGCGTTAGCCCAAAATGTATCATCCAATTCGGGCATATCAGAGTAGTCAATATCACTATCTTTTATAGCCGCAATTTCAGATAAGCGCTCTTTTGATATGTTCATAGTACATTCCTCGTTCTTTTCTGTTCGCTTTTCTAGCGGATATAATTCGTTTTCGCCCATTCCTTTCCGTATGGATTATTGTAATTACGATTTCCATATTCAAAGCACCCATACTAATCTCTCGTTGTTCACCATAATCATGCCGGGTATCCATTGCTGTTAAAACAGGTCCATTGAAAATTAACCGGGCTTCCTCAAATTTAATGCCGTGCTTGATCTGATTAATTGTGTTTTTAGCGTCATCCCATTCAAATTCCATTGGGTATATGTACTATTTGCACATACATTTGTCAAATGTAATCTATTTTATAAATCGCTTGCTTGCCATTCCCGAGTCATTGTCTTACCCTGCAGACAAAACGATGGGCAGAAAAGCTTGCTCATCTTTATGCGGTTTGTATAAGGAATTGCTTTTGAATACTCACACACTCTGCCTCTGCGGCTCCGGCATTGACTATCAGCACTGCTGCGGGCCATTTCATTCCGGCGAAAAAATGCCTGCCACCGCTGAAGCATTGATGCGCTCTCGTTATACGGCTTATGCCATGCGAAATGGTGCTTATTTGCAAGAGACCTGGGATGCAACCAGGCGGCCTGAGACGATCGATTTTTCCAGAGAAAATATTGACTGGTTAAAATTGGAGATTACCGAAACAAAAAAAGGCGGGATTAAGGACAGTAAAGGCGTGGTGTCGTTTAAAGCATTTTATAGCCAGGATGGCGAAGAACATGTCATGAATGAAATCAGCCGTTTTACGAAAATCAACGGACGCTGGTTTTATCTTGACGGAGTCATTAAATCAATTGGTAAAGTGGGTCTGCAAACTAATCAGGGTAAGAACGCACTCTGTTCTTGTGGCAGCGGCAAGAAATTTAAACGGTGTTGCGGGGCAGGATGAGGTTCAAACATTATGTGATCCGCAAACTCAGTATTGATTTTTTAGTCTGTTTGCCTTATATCGATATAAACCAAACCTTAAAGTAAAGATTATCCCATGAGCACATTGCACATTGTCTGTCCCCACTGCCATGCCTTAAATCGAATTCCATCAGAGCGATTGGCGCAAAATCCCCGTTGCGGTAAATGTAAAGAGGCTTTATTTAGCGGATATCCACTGGAATTATCGGGCAGCACTTTTCCACAGCACATTTCCCGTAATGACATTCCTGTCGTTGTCGATTTCTGGGCTGCCTGGTGTGGGCCTTGCAAGATGATGGCGCCAGCTTATGCCCAGGCTGCTGCAAAACTTGAACCGAAGGTTCGCCTGGCAAAACTCAATACTGAGCAGGAACAGGGAATTGCTGCTCAGTTTAACATTCGCAGCATACCTACCCTCATTATATTTAAAGGCGGACATGAGTTAGCCCGCCAAGCCGGCGCTATGAGTGCAGCTGATATTATTCGCTGGATCAGCAGCTATATTTAATACCAATATCCGCCTTTATTTGTAATTATTCACCTCACCCTACCCTCTCCGGCTGGAGAGGGATTGTTGTGCTTCACGCTGAATAGTTAGTCTGTTACAACTGTTCGTATAGCGCCATGTATTCCTTAGCACTTTTATTCCATGAAAAGTCTTTTTGCATCCCGCTGGTTTGTAATTGTTTCCAGGTTTCAGGCTGGCTATAGACAATAAGTGCGCGTTTGATCGTTTCCATCAGCGTTCCGGAGGTTGCTTCATCAAAAACAAAGCCGGTTGCGGTTTTGTTGCCCAGGGTTTTCGGCAACGCATCAACGACAGTATCCGCCAGGCCTCCGGTTTTTCTGACTATGGGAACGGTTCCATAACGTTGACTGTATAACTGGTTTAGGCCGCAGGGTTCAAATCGCGATGGCATCAGGAAAACATCCGAGCCTGCTTCAAGTAGATGAGCCAGCGCTTCATCATAACCAATAGTAATCGCTATTTTATCGGGATACCTTCCGGCAAAAAGAGACAACTCCTTTTCAAAACTCTTGTTACCACTGCCCAGTAAAACAAACTGTAGGGGTAGAGTCAGCATTTCGGGGAGGCACTCCAACACTAGGTCTATGCCTTTTTGTTCCACCAGACGACCAACGAGTGCGAAAACTGGGATGTTATTGTCAACAGGTAAAGCGTGTTTATTTTGCAGGGCTGTTTTATTGAGCTGTTTTTTTCTTAACGTTGAAACATTATAGCGTTCACTAATATTGGGATCAGTTTCAGGATTCCATTGATCAGCATCCATACCATTAATAATACCGGTCAGCACATCGTTCCGGTGACTTAGCAAGCCTTCCAGTCCATAGCCAAAATCGGCTGTCTGAATTTCCTGTGCGTAAGTCGGGCTTACCGTGGTAATTCGATCGGCAAAAGCCAGGCCACCTTTAATGAATGACAACATCCCGTTAAATTCAATACCATCCGGAGTCCAAAGTTGCTTGGACAGGTTCAGCGAGAGCTTGGTAGCTCTTGGGAATATGCCTTGATAGGCCATATTATGAATCGTAAAGACCGTAGCAGGGTGGTTGGTTTCCAGGGACAATAAAGCCGGTACCAGCCCGCTTTGCCAATCATTGCAGTGAATGATATCGGGGGTCCAGTCCAGGTAGGCCCGGTTCATCGCCACTTCCACGGCGATGCGGCAAAACAGCGCAAAGCGTTCAGCACTGTTCTCCCAGGCATGCCCTTTTTCATCTACATAGGGATTTCCCGGAAAATCAAAGAATTCCGGGTAATCGACAAGCCAAACAATGACTTTAGTTCCAGGCAGCCGGGTTTCCAGAATATTGACATCCGTATTATTCACCCGCACGGTGCTTTTGTAATAAATTTCTTCAGCTGTTTTTATAGCCTGATAGTTAGGCATTATCAGGCGCACATCCACACCCAGTCCCGCCAATGCCTTGGGCAAGCTGCCGGAAACATCAGCGAGACCGCCGGTTTTAATCAGGGGATGCGCTTCACTGGTAACAAACAGTATTTTTTTCATAAGCTGTTTTATTCCAGTTATATTTTTAAAATAATGCCGGCCAATGGCGGCAGAGTCAGATTGATGGACTGTGCCTGGTTCATCCAGGGTATCGGTTCAGAAACCACCTCGCCGTTGACAACATTGCTGCCATCATATAAAGCTGAATCGGAATTAAATACCTCACGATAGGTCCCTGCTTCGGGTACGCCAATGCGGTAATTCTCTCTGACGAGCGGCGTAAAATTGAGAACAACAATCAACTCTTCATTATCGCCCTTACGCCGATAACTGATAACTGATTGCTCGACATCATGACAGTCTATCCATTCGAAGCCCTGATAAACAAAGTCCTGTTTAAACAAGGCCGGCTGCGTCTTGTAAAAATGGTTTAACTCTTTTATCAGGGTCTGGATACCTTTATGATTCGGGTATTCCAGTACATACCAGTCCAGCGGCTGATTAAAATTCCATTGTGTACCCTGACCAAACTCACACCCCATGAACAGCAGTTTTTTACCCGAGTAAGTGAACATGAAGGTAAAAAGCAGGCGTAAATTGGCAAACCGTTGCCATTCATCACCGGGCATTTTACTGAGTAGTGAGCCCTTGCCATGCACAACTTCATCGTGCGAAAAGGGTAAGGCGAAGTTTTCAGTAAAAGCGTAAAGCATACCGAAAGTCAGTTGGTCATGATGATAGCGTCTGTGTATTGGATCCACACTCATATAAGCCAGGATGTCGTTCATCCAGCCCATATTCCATTTCATGGAAAAACCCAGACCTCCAACCCATACAGGCCTTGTAACTTGAGGCCAGTCTGTTGATTCTTCCGCCATCATTACCGTTCCGGGAAACTGCTCATGGGTAACCGTGTTCAATTCTTTAAAAAAAGCGATCGCCTCAAGATTTTCATTGCCACCGTACATGTTGGGAATCCAGTCATTTTCTTCACGCGCATAATCCAGATAAAGCATCGAGGCAACCGCATCGACTCTTAAGCCGTCAAGATGAAATTCTTCCATCCAAAAGACGGCACTGGACAATAGAAAATTTCTTACCTCATTACGGCCATAATTATAAATTAAGGTACCCCAGTCCCTGTGCTCACCCTTCCGGGGGTCTTCATGTTCGTAAAGAGCACTGCCGTCAAAACCCGCCAGCGCAAATGCATCCTTGGGGAAATGGGCAGGTACCCAGTCGAGAATAACGCCGATATTATTCTGGTGACAGGTGTCAATGAAATAACGAAAATCATCCGGTGTACCGAAACGGCTGGTAGGGGCAAAGTAGCCTGTGGTTTGGTAACCCCAGGAGTCATCCAGCGGATGTTCGGTAATGGGCATGAGTTCTATATGCGTAAAGCCGAGTTCTTTAACGTACTCAACAAGTTCATCAGCCAGTTCGCGATAGTTCAGGAAATTGCCTAGATTGTCGCGTTTCCATGAACCCAGATGAACTTCATAAATTGACATGGGTTCATGCAGCCAGTCATGACTGCTTCTAGTTAACATCCACTGGCCATCTCGCCATGAATAGGTGCTGTCTTGCACGACAATAGATGAGGTATTGGGGCGTAATTCAAATTGTTGCCCATAAGGGTCTGTTTTAATAAGCACCTGATTGCTTTGCCGGTTTAATATTTCAAATTTGTATAAACAACCCGCTGTAAGCCCCGGAAAAAAAAGCTCCCAAATACCACTGCCACCCAGGCTGCGCATGGGATGACATCGGCCATCCCAGCGATTAAAGCCGCCTATGACGCTGACTCGTCCGGCGTTAGGCGCCCAAACGGTAAATAAAACGCCATCGATACTGTCAACAGTGTGCTGATGCGCCCCCATTTTCTGGTAAATGTGCCAGTGCTTGCCTTCGGCAAACAAATGCCGGTCAAATTCCGGTAACTGGACGCCGAAGTCATAGGGATCGTAATTCATGTGTTGACTACCATCCTTATCAATCCAGGCTAATTGATAATGCTCGGGCAATTCCTTTTTCTGAGCGGTATATTCAAAAAAGTCAGTGCCGCTTATGCGAGGTATCTCGGGACCGCCGTTGGCAAAACTGACGGATTCCGCATACGGCAAAAAGACCTTAATTTTTATTAGGTTATCGTGTGGATGGCGACCCAGAACTGAAAAAGGATCGTGATGTTTTGCTTCAATGATTTTTATCGACTCACTGTCTAGCATGTTCCTGGATTGTTCTTTCACTTTGGGGCCTCGATGACTTGGGAGAATAAACCTGAATGTTAACAAATTAAGCAAAAATGTAATAACCTAATTTGATTCATGAAATAACGCTATCCACAATTCCGTGGGAACAAGGTTGATGTTTTCCCTGCGACGTAATAGGTTATTAGTCCCAGCCATTCTTTGATGCCCATCGACAGTATTCTTAGATGGTCAGCCAGGTCAAGACCAACACGGAAAAGATTCCCAGGCCAAGTGTAGTGATCAACTGGATAAGGGATCATTGGCCATCCTGCCCGGCAGAAAATCCCGAGGGAACGCGGCATGTGAAAAGCTGAAGTAATCAATATCCAATTTTCGCCGGATACAGGTTTAACCAGCACCTTGCTAAACACGGCATTTTCATAAGTATTTCTGGATTCACTCTCGAAAGTGACATGTGATACATTCATTCCCTGCTGTTCAAACACCATCTTCGCCACGTCCGCGCCCTTGTACCCCTGATACACCATGCTTCCGCTACCACCCGAAAACACCAGCTTCGCATCAGGGTAACGCCTTGCCAGAGTCTCAAACGCAAGCAGCCGCTCTGTTGCGTCGCCTAACTCAACCTGATGCCATTTGGTCGAAAGGATGGCATTCTCTGTTCCGCCCAACACGATAATTCCGTCAACCTTTTGTGGCAAAACAGGGTTTTCAGGAAAACGTATTTCAAGAGGGTAGAGAATCCATTCGCCTACAGGGAAGAGCGATACGATAAGAAGTATGCCGACAACAAAACCTAGTACCCGTTTCGCCGACTGATTCTTTTCACGCCACAGTAACGCCCAGGCAATGAGTAAAAGAATTAGCAGCAGACTGTCCGGGGAGGTGATCATCCACACTAACTTGGATAAAAAAAAGAAAATTGAGTCCATAGTCCAGTTCGTTAAGTGAACACCATTTTAAGAATTAAATGCTATCAGAAATATAACTCAAGGGTTTTGAGTAATTATAGAAAGTGAATTGTTTGAGTAACATGAATCCTTCACACTACCCTTTTCTGTAGATATATCAGCAGATTTTTCCCCGAACCAGCCTGATCGCTCAGGTAGAAATCTCAGCTTCCAAAGTTATAGAATCAAAACTGCTTACTTGCCGGTGTTCAACTTGTGGATCGGGTGCGCTGTCCCTGATTAATAATATCGTGTTAAAACCGGCTGCTTTGGCGGAATCCAGTTCTTCTTTTATATCCGATAAGAATAAAATCTGGTTTGCAGGAATGTTTAGCTGTTTGGCTATTTTGCTATATGATTCCTGTTCTTTCTTGCCGCCGGTATGGGTATCAAAGTAACCGGTGAATAGCGACGTTAAATCGCCGTATTCAGTATGTGCGAATAAGAGTTTTTGCGCGTACACCGAGCCGGACGAATAGACATATAAATCCAGTCCTTTGGCTTTCCATGCCTTCAGGTAAGCTGCGGCATCCGGGTAAATATGGCCTTTGAAATCACCCTGTTGATAACCCGCTTCCCAGATCAAGCCTTGCAAAGATTTTAACGGCGTCACTTTTTTATCTTCATCCAGCCACTGGATCAGCTGTGCAATTAACTGCCCGGTATCCAGTTCTGCTCCCGCTATTTTGCAAGTCTCTTCCAGCAAGCTTTTCACCTGCGGCTCGTCTTGGTGACGGCGGACATAACCGGCCAGGTTTACCCGTGCGTAGGGGAACAATAGGTCCTTAACAAATGAGAGTGATGATGTTGTGCCTTCAATATCGGTGACGATGGCTTTAATCATGACAGTCCGGCAATATATTGATCAAATGTCGGAAAAGT
Source organism: Methylococcales bacterium (assembly GCA_038319065.1). Classification (GTDB taxonomy): domain Bacteria; phylum Pseudomonadota; class Gammaproteobacteria; order Methylococcales; family Methylomonadaceae; genus Methylobacter_C. Next base: position 5,602 of record JBBQCU010000003.1, on the reverse strand, counting down.
TTTGGCAATTTCACTGCCGGTAAACTCAGCGACCCAGCCATCGGGTGAGGTAAACAGTCGAATACAGGTAAATCGGGGATTTTCACCCATATCAAACCAGTGCGTGGTATTGGCCGGAACACTTATTAAATCCCCTTGTTCACACAATACTGCATAGACTTTATCCGCAACATGTAAATAAAAGAGCCCACGACCTTCGACAAAAAAACGCACTTCAAAATCATCGTGGGTATGTTCAGCCAGGAATTTTTGCCGAAAGGCGGCTTTTTCCGGGTGGTCAGGGTTTAATTTAATCACATCAACGGATTGAAAACCGAACTGTTGCTTTAACCGGTCTATGGAATCAGCATAAGCAGCAAGGACTGACTCCTGATTAGCATCGGCGGAGAGGGGACAGTTAGCCGTCCAGCGTTCAAACTTTACACCCAGTGTGTTCAGCTGATTTTGGATTGCGCCAAAATTAGTGAATTGTTCACCGTGTTGGGGCCGGTTATCAGGATAAACAGTTAATGCGCTCATTGGTATTTGACTCCATGTAGTCGTAGTTCACAATCAAATAAAAAGTCCAACGCCTCAAGATGGCGCAGGGTTTCCTGCACTGAATTTCCCCAGGTATAAAGCCCGTGCCCTGCAATGATATAGGCATAGCAGACTGCGCGCTTATCCAGATACTGTTCTACAAGCTGTGCCAAACGGGGAATGTTTTGATCATTAGGAAAAACCGGCACAACAACGCGGCTTTCATGCGTAGTAATGCCACACAGCGCTTTTAACAGCTCATAATCTTCCAGCACAATTTCAGACTTGAAAATTCTTGAAATCAGCGTGGAATTTAACGAATGTGGATGTAATATAGACTGAATGCCCGGAAACCGTTTATATAGCGAAGTATGCAGCACCGTTTCTGCTGACGGTTTTTTGCCGTCCAGAGAATTGGCATCGGCATCAATCAGCATAATATCGTCCAGTTGCAACTGTCCTTTATGTTTCCCGGAAACGGTAATGGCAATAGTTCCATCAGGCAAACGCGCGGAAAAATTGCCGCTGGTTGCCGGAACCCAGCCCTTGCTGTCAATAAAACGCCCGGCATCAATCAATTGCTGCGCGGCGTTAAGAAAAGCTTCACTATATTTCATGTTGTAAGTCCAACCTTAAAAATTGAGGGTAATAGTTCCTCGCACCATTCTTGGTTCGACAGGGTGTTTCATAATGTCATATTGGCTACTTGCTCCGGCGGGATAGGCATTGTCATAAGCGTAGGCAATATCGTTGGCAGTCGAATCGAAAACATTGAAGAGATCGAGTTCCACTTTAAATATTTTGTGCTGGTAACCTGCGCTCATATTGACAATGCTGGTGCTGCCTGCCCAAAACGTGCCGGACTCATCCAGAGGTACATCACCGAAATAACGCAAGCGTACGGAGCCAAACAAACCATTAGGAGTCACCACAGTAGCTCCAGCAGTAATGACGCTACCCACTGAGTTGGGGATATAGCTGTTGGTCGCACCCTCGGGGATTGTTACAAAGTGCGCGGAAGTAAAGGCGAAGTCGGCATCCAGCGTCAACCAATCGGCCGGCTTGTAATAGTTGGTAAACTCTACGCCGTAGCGATGGGATTTTCCGTTCACTTCAGTGGTGCCGGCATCCCCCACAAATACCAGTTCCTGACTGGTTTCCAGAAACCAGAATGCCAGGGTGCTATTCAGGCCCTGGATAAAATTGCTGCGGATCCCGGTTTCGGCGCCGCGCGACCAAGCCAAGGGATTGACCGGGCTGATCGGATTTCCGTCAGCTAAAGGACTACCGTCAGCAGGATTAAGATGGAGTACGGTACCGCGAGCATCGTTCGAATGATAACCATATCCGGCATTTACAAAGTATTCAGTATTGTACCAGGGGCCGATGATCAAACTCAGCTTGGGACTCACCCTCGCCTTGTGGCTAGTGCCGGAATTGGCGGCATTGACAAGAGGATCATGCCGGGTGTTGTCGAGTTCCGTGACATCGTTATGGATATAATCGCCCCTAAAGCCGGCAACCGTGCGGACTTTTTCCTGCCAATAGGTCTGGTTTTTGAAATAAATGCCGCCAGTGGCCTCGCCGACATTGCTGCGGCTGACCGTGTTGACATATTGCCTGTTAACGGTATGGTCCAGGCCCAGATTCATAATTTCATCGTAGCGAAATTGCAAACCGAAGGTATTGTCCATATCAAAATCAAACAGTTTGTTGTAGCACGTATGTTCGACATTGCCCCCGGTCTGTACCCGATGTTCAAACTGATGAATCTGATCGCCCAAAACCGGGTCTGCCAAATAACCGGTAAAATTGGAATACAGGTTTACGTCGTAATAAAGCGCATAGATATTGGCGTCATTTTTCCAGTTGTCACCTTTGTTCCAGAGATTGCTTGAGAAACTGTAGCGGTTGGTGTTCCCTCCGTCGGTCGGATCCATGGTGCCGTAAAGACCAAGCGTGCCGCTATCAACTGCTGTCTGCGGAATCTGATTGGTCGCCGTCCAGGTATTGTTATAGGCTTTGCCAAAGAAGGATGTTCCCCGGTTACCCTTATCCAAGGTATAGCGCATCATACCGTTAAATTTCCTGGAATCTTCCGGTTGTTGCCAGACACCATTGTAGAAATTGAATTCACCGGCATAAAGAAAATCGCCACTGTTAACCTTGTTGGAATTAGCGATCAGGGTACGGTAATACTCGTATTGGCCAGCGGTAAATTTAAAAATGCCTTTAGGCAATTTATCCATGGAAAACATCTTGCTATAGCCGACCGCCGAAAAATCGCCTACCTCCGCATAATACGGCCCCTTACCGTATTCAATATTATTCACCAGCTCGGGAATGACGCTATTAATATCCATATAGCCTTGCCCGTGCGCGTGGGTTGGCAAGTTCATGGGAATGCCGTCGACGTAAGTCGTAAAGTCGGTACCGTGGTCGAGGTTGAAACCGCGCAGGAAATACTGATTAGCTTTGCCGGAACCGCTGTGTTGGGTAGCCAGGACGCCGGGCACTACTTCCAACAGCTCGCCGTTACGGGAAAGCGGACGGTATTCAAATTGAGCCTGGTTGACTTCGCCCTGCGATGCCGATGCAGTCATGCCAATAAGATTTTTAGCTCGAGCGTCCTCTGTAACGACCATCTCATCGAGTTCCAAAGTGTCATTTAGAGTGGTTTTTGACTTGGCTTTTGCTGTATCTTTGGTTGTGACTTCTGTTTCCTGGGCATTAACGTTGTTCCCAAGAAAAAAGGCGATGGTTAGCAAAACCATACGTGCAGCCAGGACTCCCGCACCTTGCAACAGCAAGGTTGCCAGCATAAAGCCCAGGGCGAATGAAAGGAGACTGGCAGAAGCGGGTATTTCCTGACCGTGCGCAAAGCCATGAAAAAAAGCGAAAAAAACCACGATGAGGACGCTGCCCATTGCTTGAAAACGGATGTTGCGGATGACCAATACCCCGAAAACAATCACTGAGAGTAAAATCATTATTTCCACGCCAGGTACAGACAAGCCCGTCATGCCGGCCAGCCCCCCCAGGCTCATCACCCCGACGAACGAGAGCGGGAGTTGCCATACTGCACGGCCACCCAGTTGCGCTGCCCAAACGCCGACCGCGAGCATGGTCAAGAGATGATCCCAACCGTGTAGAGGATGATTGAAGCCGTTATACCAGCCACTCATTGCGTTGCTGCCGGTATGGGCCTGAACAAGTGAGGGTGAGAGTGACAGCAGCAGCCCCAGAAGGGACAACAGTTTTTTTTGATTTATGCTCATAAAATTCCAGGGTCAATTCTAATTTGTATTGCTTTTTAAAAACAAACTGCAATGACGTATAACGGTAAAAATTTTGATTTTAAAAAAAATGCTCTTATAGTTACCCGGATTTAAACACCAACTTAAAGAGTATTGTATGCAACATTTTCGTCTTTCTTTTATCGTTACAGTAGTATGCCTGACCATAGCCATTTATTGGGGTGGTATAGTGGGCGCGTTTATTGCTCTTATTCTGGGCGTTCTTGAAGTAAGTTTATCATTTGATAACGCCGTTGTTAACGCGTCCATATTAAAGCGCATGGATGAACGCTGGCAACAGTATTTTTTAACATGGGGGATTTTAATCGCAGTATTTGGCATGCGTTTGCTCTTCCCTATTTTAATTGTTGCAGTCGCTACAGGTATTGGTTTCCTTGGCGTAACCGATATGGCGTTGCATGACCCTGCTACTTATGCCCGGTATTTAAGCGAATCGCATGTGCAAATTGCAGCATTTGGCGGGATGTTTTTGCTGATGGTATTTTTCTCGTTTATCTTTGATGAAGGCAAGGAATTGCATTGGCTGGGATACATTGAAGAAAAAATGTCCGGCTTTGGTAAACTTGAATCGATTGAAATCATTCTGGCATTAGGGTTGCTCTTAATCACCCAAAATTGGCTGCCCGATGAGATTCGATTAAATGTGCTGGTTGCCGGTATTTCCGGTGTAATGCTATTCGTGATCGTGGACAGTTTAGCGGCTTTATTTGAAGATGAAGAAGAAGGCGAAGTGGTTTCGGAAGCCATAAAAAAAGGTAGCATGATGAGCTTTCTGTACCTTGAAGTGTTGGATGCCTCGTTTTCTTTTGATGGCGTTATCGGTGCATTTGCGATTACTCAGGATGTGGTCATTATTATGCTGGGTTTGGCGATTGGTGCGATGTTTGTCCGGAGTCTGACCGTGTATCTGGTACGTAAAGGCACATTGGATGAATATGTATTCCTGGAACACGGCGCACATTACGCCATTGGCTCACTGGCGGCTATTATGCTAATCAGCATGGTACATCATATTTCTGAAGTGATCACCGGTCTGGTTGGGGCAGTATTGATCGGGTTGTCGGTATTTTCATCCATTCTTTACAGAAGAAAGCATGCGCAATAAATTGGTTCCTCCCCAAGCCGGAAGCATGGGAAGGAGCATGATTTGATTATCAGGACCTTTTTTGTCTATGAATTGGCAAACTATTTCAGAACAGATTGAATCAGCTACCGGACAGGCATTTAAAGTTGCGTCCGCTCACAGGCTTTCAGGTGGCGACATCAATGCCGCCTTCCGGCTGCAAGGTGATGATAAGTCCTATTTTATCAAGCTGAATCGTGCTGATTTAGTGACTATGTTTGAGGCTGAATTTGCAGGGCTACAGGACATAGCAAAGACTCAATCGGTACGCGTTCCTGCACCGGTTGTTTGCGGAAAAACAGCAGAGCATGCATTTTTGGTACTGGAATACCTTGAATTCGGCTGTTCAGATAAAGCCTCTGATCGCTTACTGGGGCGGCAACTTGCGCTCATGCACCAACTACAACAACCGTATTTTGGCTGGCATCGGGATAACACTATGGGTAGTACGTTACAACTTAATAGTCAAAGCGATGACTGGCTGGCTTTTTGGTGTGAAAAGCGTTTGGGGTTTCAATTGAAACTCGCAGCAAATAAGGGCTATGGCGGCATTCTGCAAGTTAATGGTGAGCGTCTCTGCAGCGATATGGCTGCGTTGTTTGCTGATTACTTGCCGCAACCTTCGTTATTACATGGCGATTTA
>JBBQCU010000002.1:0-23807 GCA_038319065.1 Methylococcales bacterium | reverse complement strand
GTACGGTTATAGGCCGACCGCTGGGCCGCGCCGGACTTGGCGGCAAATAATTTATAAAGCAAAAAGGCAATCCCTCCAAAAACCAGAATATCCATAAAGTTAAAGTTTTCAAAAGCGCCGCCAAACAACAACGAGCCTAATAAGCCACCCAATGCCAATCCGCCCAACATACCCATTAAGCCGCCGCGATTGGCCATGCCTTGTCTGGCCGCCTGATTTTGTGCAGTCGCTTGTTGTTGCCCGGCGGAACGGCTCGGCGGTATTGCCGAGCGTTTATAGGGCGCACTGTAAGAGGATCTGCCGCCAAAAGAACTGCCGCCGCCGAAACGTTTGGCATCAGCATCTGAGATTCCGCCCAGGCTTAACGATAAGGTTATTAAAAGGAATGCCACAATACTGGTATATTTATTCATACAATCTCCGGATTAAATAAAGTAAATTCATGTATAGCTATCCCATCCATGCACTTTTCGGGTAAATGCATCAAGTTCAAGACAATTTTTTTCAGGTTCAATTAATACTTGAGCTTATAATCAACAGCTCAAGTTGGTAGCCAATTTGTTAATTGTTTTATTAAAATAGCATTGTCCTCATGTTTTTAACACTCCGCAAATTTATAGTCACTTTTCTGACGATGTTGCAATTCATTGCACCGTTGGTACATGCCCACGCGAGTGAGCATGGTTCAAAGCAGGGATTACATGTTCCAGGTCTTGAACACTATAGCGCTGAAAATAATTCGCTTATATATCAGATAAAGACGTTGACTTACAATGTCTCTGTAGATTGCATGATTGTCGCTGTAGATTTAGGCCTTAAACAAAACCAGACGTATCCCAACACTGATTCAGATAACAACAATTACCTGCATCAACAGTCTGTCGCATTTAATACCGCAGTTTCCAGATTTGATACTAATTTTTCTCCACAGCCGGAACAGCTGGTTTACCGTTTATTTATTCCACTCCCTCCTTCACGCGCACCGCCTGCGCAATAAATCTCCCTTCGTTACGTAGGGACGCGATTTATCGCTCCCCTTTATTCAGACGCAATTTGTGCGTTTCTACCTAAAACGCGGTTAAAATCGCATTGAGCTTACCTTATGTTTTCCTTGAACCTTTTCAGGAAACGCGTTCCCGGACTCCTGCTTGGGCACGTTGTTTTTTTGCTGACCATTGTGCTGCTTGTTCCCAGACCCGCTTTTTCCCAAGTCCCAAGCCCTCCTTTAGTGCGAGTCGATTCGACACAGACTATTGATTATCTTGACCCGGTTGTCATTGATCGTTCCCAAGTCCCAGCCCCACCAACTTGGGAGCGTGATGATCAGATACAGGCTGTTGAACATGTTGACCCTATTGTTATCGATTCAACGTTGACTTTAGACAAACTCATTAATTTAACGATGCAAAAATATCCGGATACTGCCTGGCTTACGTCTTTGGAAGAAGAAGCGGCTGCCATTGCAGAACGGAGTAAAAGCTGGACAGCAGGTGCATCACTAGCAATAATCGGCTACCAGACAATATACAATACAAAACTGAATTATGCGACTGGGAATGTACAAGTGCCGTTATGGAATTTGGGTCAGCGTGACGCGGAACATAAGCTGGCTAATCAGGCTGAAACCAGCGCCGAGTCACAAGCGGCAGGGATTAAATTACGGGTCGCCGGCTTGGTTAGAGGCGCTTTGTGGAATATGGCCCTGGCAAAAATCCGTTATGAACAGGCGCAAGCGGAGCTGGGCATCTATGAAAAATTATTTGCTACCATTCAACGTCGCGTTGAACTGGGGGACTTGCCACGCGCCGATGAATTGCTGGCACAATCCGAGTTGTTGCAAAAACGTTCAGTCTTCACGATGGCGGAAGCAGAATTGATGCACGCACGCAAACGTTATACCACCATTACCCAAACGACTAAAGTCCCTGGTCATTATGAAGAAAACCTGGTGGCATTAAGAGAAATCGACCAAAACCATCCGGCACTGGTCGCCATTAATAGTCAGATTGAGCGCAAACAAGCTGAGATTAATGCCATTAAAGCAATAGGCTCTGGCCAAACCCATGTCGTCGCCGGCATATTAAGCGATGAAGGCATTGATACGCGTAGTAATAAGGCGGAATTTTTCAATGTCGGAGTGATGATTCCATTTGGTGGACGCGCGCACATACAACCGCACATTGCGGCTGTCAATGTTGAATTAAACAAATTAATCTCGGAACGCGAGCAACTTCACCGTGATTTGGAACAGTTACATCACGAAGCTGAACATAACCTGGAAGTTAATCGAGTCGAATTGAATACCGCCAACGAACAGAAAAGGGTTTCCGAAGAGCTGTTAAACATGACGCAGTTGGCTTTTTCAGTGGGTGAAATTAATCTGCTGGATTTATTAAAAATCGAGTCCCGGGCACAACAGGCTATTCTCAATGCTAAAGAACGCGCAGTCATGTTGCAACGGGATAGAGCACTTTATAACCAGGCAGTAGGAGTTATGCCATGAAAACCAGTAAATTCTTACTGTTGCTGAATTTTGCCGGTTTGGTACTGCTATTCTGTCCGCAGGTAATAGCTGAAAATACGATTCAAATATCCCAGGATCATTTTAATAACCTCGGTGTTATCCTGGGCAAGCTGGAGCCTGTCAAACAAATACCTGTGTTAACAGCGCCCGCCAAAGTAGTAATTCCGTCAACCCGTGAATATATAGTCAGTGCCTCCCAGGCCGGATTAATCACTAAACTGAATGCCTCGATGGGCGATAACGTTAAAAAAGGTGAAGTATTGGCCGAGCTTAACAGCCCTGACCTCTTGTCGATGCAACGTTTATATCTTAAAGCGGTTAGCGAGATGCAGTTAGGTTCGCTCTCTTATCAACGCGATAAGAAATTGCTCGCGGATGGTGTTATTGCCGACAGGCGCTGGCAGGAAACACGAAGCCAGTATAATGCCTTTGTCTCCGAAGCTAATGAACATAAGCAACTGCTTGAAATCGCAGGGATGACAGACAGCGAAATTGATCGCCTGCGCAAAACCCACCAGTTAAGCAGTCAGCTCAATGTGCATTCTCCTATTTCCGGTGTAGTGATGGAACGGATGGCTGTAGCAGGAGAACGCGTCGATATTTTGGCACCTTTATATCGCATTGCCAATCTGAGCGAACTTTGGCTTGAGATTAATATTCCTCATGAACGCATAGACAGTATTAAAGCCGGTGATCAGGTTGTGGTTGAAAATACTCCGGTCAGGGCAGAAATTACTTTAATAGGGCAAAGTGTTAATCCCGAAAATCAGACGCTTCTGGCGCGTGCAAAAATAACCGCTAATAAAGATGACGTGCGTCCCGGGCAAACCGTTAATACCCGGATTATTCAGGCTACCGACAACGAGGTATTTAAAGTTCCCAATGCCGCTATTGCCCAAAACGAAGGAAAATCTTTTATTTTCATCCGAACCCTGGATGGTTTTAAAGTCAGCCCTGTAACAGTCATGGGCAAACAGGGTGAGGAGTCGATTATTAGGGGCGATTTCACCGGTGATGAAGACATCGCCATCAAAGGCGCTGTGGCGCTGAAAGCCAACTGGCTGGGATTGGGGAGTGCCGAATAATGGCTAACCTGATTCGCTTTGCGCTGAGTCAGCGGTTACTGATGATGATATTGGTATTGCTGCTGGCAGGCGGCGGTTACCATGCGTTTACACATATTCCTATTGACGCTTTTCCCGAGGTGTCGCCGACTCAGGTAAAAATTATCGTGAAAGCGCCCGGTATGACGCCTGAAGAAGTTGAGGCCAGAATAACAGCCCCTATAGAAATAGAGCTGCTGGGTATTCCTCATCAAACCATGCTGCGTTCTATTGCCAAATACGCCTTAACCGACATTACCGTTGATTTTACTGAAGGTACGGATATTTACTGGGCACGTCAGCAGATTGCCGAACGCTTGAATACCCTATGGGGCAACTTGCCGGCGGGTGTCCAAGGCGGCATTGCGCCAATGACGACCCCTTTAGGCGAAATGTTCATGTTTACCGTAGAAGGCGGGGGCTTAAGCCTGATGGAACGCCGCAGTTTACTGGACTGGGTGATACGTCCGGCACTACGAACCGTTTCAGGCGTCGCCGATGTTAATTCCCTGGGCGGGTTGGTCAGAAGTTTTGAGGTAATTCCCGATAATACCCGGTTAGCCGCCAGAGGCATCAGCATTGAAAAACTGATGGAAGCGTTGCAAAAAAATAACCGTAATGACGGGGCAGGCCGGTTGACCGACGGAGAAGAAGCCCTGATTGTGAGGGCTGAAGGCCGGATTAAAACCCTGGCTGATGTCAATACTATCGTCGTGGAAAATAAAAATGGTATTCCCATTACAGTTGGCGACATCGCAGAAGTCAAAATCGGCGCCCTGACACGCTATGGAGCGGTCAGTAAAAACGGCGAAGGTGAAGCTGTGACTGGACTGGTGCTAAGTTTACGCGGCGCCAATGCCAGACAAACAATTGCCGGCATTGAGAAAAAACTGGCTGAAATCAGCCCGGGGTTTCCCAAAGGCGTTGAGGCCAAAGTCTTTTACAATCGCGGCAACCTGGTTGACAAGGCGGTAGACACAGTATTACATGCCTTGCTGGAAGCGACAGCGTTAGTTGTGGTTTTGCTGATTTTATTTCTGGGCGATTTACGCGCCGCGTTGGTTGTTGCTCTGGCTTTACCTCTGGCAGCCTTATTTACCTTTATATTGATGAACACCATGGGCATGTCGGCAAACCTGATGAGTTTAGGCGGTTTGGCTATTGCCATCGGGATGCTGGTGGATGCGGCGGTGGTCGTGGTTGAAAATCTCATCACGCACCTGGCACACGTCGAAAAAGCCAAACGCTTGCCGCGTCTTCATGTTATTTACCGGGCAACCCGCGAAGTTGCAGTCCCGGTCACTTCCGGCATTTTAATTATTATTATCGTTTTCTTACCGTTGCTGACCTTGCAAGGATTGGAAGGTAAATTATTTACCCCGGTAGCATTAACCATTGTGTTTGCGCTCAGTGGTTCGTTGGTGTTGTCGCTCACTGTGATTCCGGTCATTGCCTCCTATTTGCTGAAAGAAGTGTCCCATGAAGAACCCTGGCTGCCCAGGCAATTACAAAAGCTATACCAGCCTGTTTTATTATGGTGTTTAAGCAATAGTAAAAAAGTATTTACAGCAGCAGGCGTGTTATTGGCAGCGACGGTAGTGGTATTTACCCAAATAGGCAGCACCTTTATGCCGACCATGGATGAAGGCGACATTATCATCCAACTGGAAAAGTTACCCTCAATTACCCTGGAGCAATCGATAGCGCTTGATGGTCAAGTCCAAAAGAATTTGCGCAAACATATTCCCGAAATAGCGACCATAGTGTCCCGGGTGGGCGCTGATGAATTGGGCCTTGATCCTATGGGTTTAAATGAAACCGATACCTTTTTGGTGCTTAAACCCAAAGACCAATGGCGCATGCAGAGCAAAGAAGCGTTGATCGAAGAGATTCGTAAAGTTATGGCGGAAACCCCCGGCATTGCTTTTGGCTTTACGCAGCCGATTGAAATGCGGGTTTCAGAAATGCTTACGGGTACGCGTGGCGATGTGGCGGTTAAATTATTCGGCACTGATCTAGCCGTTTTAAATGAAAAAGCCACCGAAATAGTTGAAATTTTGAAACACATCACCGGCTCCAGTGATGTATTTTCCAAACAAAATAACGGTATGCAATTTTTGCAAATCACTATCGATAAATTGGCTGCCGGGCGTCTGGGTCTGGATAGTGACAGCATTGAAACACTATTACGTGCCCAGATTGAAGGTTTAAATCTGGGTATTGTTCAGGAGGGCATTAAACGCACACCGTTGATTTTGCGTGGCAACAGCAATACCGCCAATTTTGACAATCTGCAAATTACCCTGCCCAATGGCGGGCATGTGCCGGTAACGGCCATCGCCAAAATCGAAAAAGTGGAAGGTGTGGTTTCAATCGGTAGAGAACGCGGGCAACGTTTCGTAGTGATTCGCAGCAATGTACAAGATCGTGATTTAGTCGGCTTTGTCGATGAAGCCCGCAAAGCCGTTGCCGAAAAAGTCAAACTGCCAACAGGTTACACCGTTGAATTTGGCGGCCAGTTTGAAAATCAACAGCGTGCAGCGGCGACACTGTCGCTGGTTGTGCCGATCTCATTAGGCTTGATCTTTTTGCTATTATTTTCAACCTTTGGTTCAGTGCGTCAGGCCGTGCTGGTGTTATCAAATATCCCGTTGGCCATGGTCGGCGGCGTTTTTGGACTGTGGGTTTCGGGTGAATATTTATCCGTGCCTGCATCCGTGGGTTTTATCGCCTTGTTGGGTATCGCCGTGCTCAATGGTGTAGTGATGGTCAGTTATTTCAATCAGCTCAGGGCAACCGGTATGGAGTTGACTAAAGTAGTGACGCTGGGTTCTTCACGGCGATTAAGACCCGTATTGATGACTGCCAGTATCGCGGCCTTTGGTTTAATTCCGCTGTTATTTGCAACCGGTCCCGGCTCTGAAATTCAGCGGCCTTTGGCCATCGTCGTGATAGGCGGCCTGGTATCCTCCACCTTTCTTACCTTATTTTTATTACCGATTTTGTTTAAATTATTTGGCTTACCCAAGGAGATTGAGCAATGAACTGCACAGAGTATCTCGTAACACTCAACATTCCGCCCAGTCTTGAAGAAATGATGGTTGACAGTTTGTTGTTGCTGGAAACGGAACATGGTTTCAGCAGTTTTCCGGTCAATGCTCATCATCATGCTAACAAAGGGTTATCGCTGGCTGAACAAGTGTCCGGCCGCCAGAAACGGGTCCGCTTTCAGATGTATGTGCCGGCAGAGGAGTTGCCGGCCTTATTGGAGCGATTACGCCAGGAGTTTTCCGGTTCGGGTATTCAATATTGGGTGTTGCCTGTTATTGAGAATGGGGTTATTTAAGACTACTTGCCCCTGTATTATATTGATAAGCCAAACATAGCAGAAGCGTTAATGTGGCGGCATAATGGTGGTGAACCAATAACCGAGATTTGCCATGCCTGGCATTACTTTAAAAAATATTCCCGATTCCTTGTACCACCGTTTGGTGGAAGTTGCCCGTAGCCATCACCGCAGTCTAACGAAAGAAATTGTTTTTGCACTTGAAAGTTACGTTCAGCAACCAACTCAAGACAAGGCGTTAGTTCTCGAACAAATAAGGACAGTTCGTAGCCGTTATTCCCCTACGATCACTGAAGCGGATATAGCTAGCTGGAAGGAATCCGGCCGGCCATGATTGTGAGTTTGTGTGGCTTGTCCGTGATCTAGGATTGTCTCTGGTAACGGCGGATAAAAAGGTGCTTAATGCTTTTACTGGCGTGGCGGTTTCGCCCGAAATATTTTTGTCAAGAAGGCCTTTGTGACTTTTGACGTTCGTAGGTCGTGTCAAAACACAGAAGCCCGGTGCGATCAAATTTCTTGATTTTGATAATGCCTAGCCGTATGTCAAATTGCTGCGTTTGCGGTTATGTGACATACGGCTAGGCGTCAGCAAATAGTCCGAATGAATCTTTGAGCCTGTGAAAGAATTACCTCTTAATATTTATTCTGTCGTAAGATAATTTGTGTCAGAGTTAAATAAAAGTTCTTGCATAAATACGTTAAAATTTTTCACTCTGAACCCAATTATTCAGGGGCGTAGCGGCTTTTGCCGGATCCCGCTTGAGCACCATGACAGGGTGGCGATTCTCAAAACGAAATATTTTGATTTTTGGGATTTCCTTTTCGAGGCCAAGTTCTTCCCGCTAATGTGCCCTCAGAAGTTCTAGTAGAGGGTTGATAGAAGCATTACCTTCCGATGAATTCCATTGCGCAAGGAAGCGCATCTATTCTTCAATTTGTGTTTTTGTGCCGAGCAATTTAATGTCTGCAAGTGCTGATTCAAATTTATCTTGTTCTTCCTTTCCAGATTCAGGGCGATTTGCGGCAGCTTCAAGTCGTCGGGTATGCCTCAAGCAATTACTGGATTCGCATGTCACGCTGTTTTGCTTTTTGGTCTTTGCTGACGCTCAAATAATGTGACACGCCCCAACCAAGAATTGCTACAAATGCAGCCAAGGCAGGACCGATAATCGGAAAGTATGGAATCAATGTTTGCATGTAACACTAACGTCGCCCATGCATCGGACCCATGCATGGGCTGGTTCGGCGGGAGCATGGCAGAGGAAGGATGGAACTAGCCCAGCGATGTAGCAAGAAAATCATGACGCCCGCTCCAGTACCTCAATTCGATACAAAATCTCGTAATCAAAGACCGGATTCGGTTCGTAGGCCCAGAACCCACGGTCACGAATCGCACATTTCAAACGTACATGGTCCACAAAGTAGACCGTGTAGATTCCCGCTTCGATCCTCCACTCTAGCGTCGGGTCCCGCTCCCTAGGCGATTGAGTAACGGCAACCCGATCCTGCACCCACGCGGATAGGTTCCCGCCGTCGTACGCCCCCCGCCAGAGCTCGATGCTCAGGTCGTTTCCCTTTGACTCAACACTCACCCGTAACGTCTTTCCAGCGTCTGTCTCCTTGAGTTCGAGTACCTCGTATGCTCCCCACCAGACCTGACCCCCCTGTTCCTCGCCGCTCTGGAGCCTCGGACCGCTAAACATATTCGCTCGACGCACGCACGACGCCGGGGCTACCCCAAAACCCCTCTCCAAAAGTTCCCACAGGGCCGAAAGGTATGCTGTTGCGAAGCTGATGTTGAGCCGGTGCTGCAGGAGCGGAGGCAGTGCCGCGGCACAGTCCTCAACGAGAACCGGGATGATCCTGGGCTTTCCGTCGCGGGACGGCTGGTTGCTCAACATTATCGCTACGTTGATCTCTTCTTTGCACCAGGAAGATTTCAAGGCGGCAGCGGACAAGACGGGGATATAGACGTCGCACTCTTCTAGGCCTTTGTTGATCCGCGCGACAATATCCTCACCGGGCATGATCGAACGCGCGTCGAAAAAACCTTCCAATCCGGCCGCACGTAAATCGCTGGCAAGTCGTTTCGCAAACCCCATGTCTTTCCCGGAGTGCGTAATAAAGAACTTCAGCAGCTGGGACATCTGTGCCCCCGTACGGAATGGAGGTCCGACCGGTCTGCCAACGCAGACTTGAAAACCAGTGAGTAACCCGATGCAGACGCCGCCGAACGTGATATATACGACATCATTTGTCTAATAATCTTCTTCATGTGTCGTGTAATAAGATTTATTAAAATCTATTTAATTGTTTTTTATGGTTCCAGTTTAAGTCAACGCGACAGGTTAAACAAATAAATACGACAATTTCTCAGGGAGCAGTAATCGGAGCTGTATTTGCTCCCGGATTCCGGCAAACACCATCCAGTCCTGGTTCTTACGACTGGAGGGTGTCATTAAACTTTAAGTTAATGCTGGTGCCTTAACTGCCTGGTTGCCGACAATGAACAGGCGTGATTGGTTGTACCTTGTTCTATTTGCAAGGTACTGTGATGAATAGAAAAACGCTCTTCCAGAGTCTCCGCGATTTCATCCATAAAGATATCGCCAGGATGTCCATCGGGCATAACCAAATGAACCGTCAGCGCGCTTTCGGTGGTGCTCAGTCCCCAGATATGCAGATCATGAATTTCTGTGACACCGGCCAGCTGACGAAGATAGGCGTCTATTGCCAGTGCATCTATGTTGGCAGGCACTGCACTTAAAGCCAATTGCAAGGAATCACGCAGCAGGCTCCATGTACCGATCACGATCACGATCACGATCACCAGGCTGATAATCGGGTCAATCATGAACCAGCGGGTATAGAACATGGCAACACCCGCTATCACCACGGCAAGTGATACGGCGGCATCCGCTGCCATGTGGAGATAAGCGCCGCGGATGTTCAGATCTTCCTTGCTGCCTCTCATCAAGAGCCACGCCGACAGACCATTGATGACGATCCCAACCGCCGCCACAATCGATACCGTCAGGCCGGCCACGGCGGGTGGTTGAGAAAAACGGTCAATGGCTTCCATTGTAATAGCCCCGCAAGCCACCAAAAGCAGCATGGCATTGGCGACCGCAGCCATAATCGATGTACTGCGCAGGCCATAGGTGTAACGTTTACTTGGTGCTTTGCGGGTCAAAATTATTGCACCCCAGGCCAACATCAGGCCCAGCACATCGGAGATATTATGTCCCGCATCGGCTATTAATGCCGTTGAGTTGGTGATGAATCCGTAGGCGAACTCAATTATCACAAACGTCATATTCAGGACAATGGTCATAAAAAAAACGCGGCCCTGGTTGTTGGGACTGGGGTGATGGTGATGCCCTTTAGAATGATCGTGGTTGTGATGGTCTGTCATTACTTTCTACCTTGCTCAACAAAAATTAACTTTTGAGTGTGTTTGAATGCTTCATGCAAATAGCTATGTCTTATTTACGAAAAAACAAATTGATGATAATCGTTAAAATAATACTCACAATAAACATGGATGTAATCGGGATAAACACCGATTTGTTTTCATCCTCAATGCGGATATCGCCCGGTAACTTACCAAACCAACTGATCAGCCAGGGTGCATAATTAATAATTAGCCCGATAACAAACAATATAACGCCAATTGTTGCCAGTAATTTTCCAATTGCCATAAATAAACCCTCAATGAATAGCTAATGTTTTATCATACTATTGCAAAAAAATAACAAACTACTGTTGTTTGCATTTATCATTTTAATCAAATAGACTGCATTTCGATCTAACTTACGGTATCTACATAAATTCTTATGGAAAAAGAAAGCGTTATTAAAATAAACCACGGCGGGTTGGGCAGTTTGCTCAACGGCATCCAGACGATGTTTGTCGGCATGCTGAGAATATGGTCGATTCCCATTGTCTTGATGCTGAGTGTCGCATCGGGATTTACCACTTACTATGGGTTGTCGCATTTTATTACTTCATGGATCGCACTGATCATTACCATTGCCATTCAATCTATTATTGTCATTTGTTCGCTCGAAATAGCAGGCATTCACTGGAAAGCTAACCGGTTCCGTTATTTAAGCGTGCTGGTGTCATTGTTAGTGGCTATTGCTGCATCCATTACTTTTTCGTATTTCAAATTCTATGAAGTTTCCCAAAGTGAAACCATACACATCAATCGAATTAACGAAATTCGAAAGGGCGTGGACGATTATCTGGCTGCGATTCTGATTGCCAAAAGCGATATTTTAAAGCAGCAAAACAGCGAGTTGGATAAGGCTACCACGGAAGTCTCACAGGCCTATTTCGGAACCCACGCGCAAGTCCCCCCTGCTTATAAAAACATGGTCGGAGAGGGGCCTTTCTGGCGGCATTACAATCAACGCTATCAGGCTAAAAAGGCGCAATTTGATCAACTTGACAAAGAATTTCAGGTTCTGGATGAACATATACGGACTTTACAAACCAGCCTGAACCATTTGACAGTTGATACTGAAAACAACTTTCAAAAGGCCATGGCCGGTTTGCAGGAAGTGCAACTCAAGTTTAACCAACTGGCTACCAATGCCGGACACACGGTGCCCCAGGCGCCGATACTCATGACCTATGCCCAGTTTGTTCAGGGTGTAACACCGTCCTTTGCCATGTGGAATGACTTTTCGCTGTTTGCCTTTTCCTGCGCAGCCATGGTCGATTTTTTTACCTTTTTATTGTCCTACCGCCTGGAAAGCACCGCTCCCGGACCCCTTTCCGAACAAGAACAAGAGTTGGCTTTTGAATGCCTCAGACAATTCTCCGAGTTCAGAATCAATGAAAACGATGAACTTGAAATGGTCATTGAGAAATCCGATATTGAACGCGCCCGGCGTTATTCCGATTGGTCGCGCATGTTCGCGGTCGGATTTTTATTAAGCCGCGGCTTTTTGCGTAAAATCGATGAAAGATCGGTTGAGTTTGCCCCAAATCTTTATCCACTGATTGCCGAAAGGCTCGGTGAGAAGCTCAGAGCCATCAAAGCGCAGTCACTGGCGGCGGCACAATCCGAAACCAGCAAGGTGGCGGCCGATGAACAATAGTCTATCACCATTGGATGCCTGGTTATCAGGCCAGAATACCGCATTCGAGTCCGGTCAACTGTTTTGGGACCCCGGCTTTGACGCCGAACGCCGCGTTATTGCTTCCAGCCTGGGACCCTATCAAAAGCTGTTTGAACGTCCGCAAAACTTTATCCCGCGTTTTTTCCATCGCATTTATGCATTACCGATAGAAGACTGGCATTTGACGACGGAAACACGGCTTTACGGCGGATTTTGTACCATGACAACCGAACTGCAAATCCATTTTCAAGCAACTCTCAAGTATGTGGAACGGAACCGCGACGCATTGCCGGAAGTTAACAAACTGATTAAAGCCAATTATGAAAGTGTGATAAAGGATATTGTGAATGCCGAATTAAGTCATCTTAAAGATGGCCAATGGGTGCAAGCGGGCTTAACTGAAATGGAAAGGCAAATCGAAAATGTAATCAATGAAACACTGATTCTAAAGCATATCCAGTGCCGGACCGTCTGCGCATTAACCCCGGTTTTTGCAGAGCTGACCAATGATGAAAAGCTGGATGGCCGCTTCACGCAGGAATCCATTTATCTCAATGTGATGCAAAAGAATTTTGAATTTCGCGAGAAACAAAACCAGGAATTGTTCAGGCAGGAGGAAGAGCTGGAAAGATTGCGGCTGGAACATAAACAAAAGCAGCTGGATGCCATTAATCAGGAGGATGAGATACAGCGGCAAAAACAGGCGCTGGAAGCTGAAGCTATCAAGCGGCAATTGCAAGAACAGGAAACGCAACGTGTTGAACAACATGTTATAGAAACACGCTTGCATGAGGAAAAAACCCGGCATGAAATGCAGTTAAAAGAAATCGAACTGGCAGCGGAAATTCAATACCAGAAGGAAATGCAAATCCGCCAGCAGCAACTGGACTTGCAGAAACAGGCGCAACAACTTGAACATGAACGTTTGTTGAAAGATCTGAAACGGGATTCAGAAATGAGGGATTATGATAAAGAGCGCATTCAGTGGCTGCAAGGAAAAGAACAGGAACTACGTTTGAAACAGCTGGCGCTGGAAGCCGAACTTAAGGAGCAGGAACTTCATCAACTGGAACGGCAAAAAGTACAGGAAAGACTGGAAGCAGAAAAAATAGCGCATCAAAACCGCCTGCATCAAATGCAGTTGGACGCAGAAATTAAAGAACTGGAACTGCGTGCCGAAGCCACCAAGAACAAAGACGAGTATCTGCGCCGGGAAATTGAATGGCTGGTGCTGGATAAGCAAAGGGCGGAATTGACTCGGTCGATAAGACAGGCTAGTCAGGGGGATGATGACAGGCGTTAAGTAAGCTGTAGGGATTGGCTCTTCTTTATCTGTGTGTAATAATCCAACGCAGTAAGTCGCAATAGTGTAGCGTATGCCCCCGCATGGCAAGGTCCAACATCCGGCGCAATACGCAATAGCGGCCAAGAGCTGACGATTAGGTTGCATCATCCTACGACCCTAGAATTGACACAAATTACCTTTTTAACCCTATAATTTCAATGGCAAGAAACCTCGCGACGATTTATTTTCAAGGGATTTTATCTGCACCAGTCGAGCAACGCTAGCCTATTAAATACTCTTCAAATACAAAAGATACACAAATGAACCGAAATGAACTGATTGATCAAGTGATGTTAGAAGTAGACCGCGTATGGGGAAATGATGGGTTTGGTGGTGAATCCGAAGAGTATGAATGGCTTCAGAGTCACTATGAGATTACTGAGGACGAAGATGTTCAGTGGCTGAACGTTCTTAATTACGACATGGATGAGCTTGATGAGGATGATCTTGAAGATGAAGAAAAAATGCAATTCCTTGAAGATGACGAAGCTGTTTGTAAATTTCTCATTGAATTACTTCGCAAATATCAAAGTAATACAATTGACTACCAACCCGAATAAGCTAATTTAAAAATCATGGAAAAAATGACTACCAAGACAGGAATTGTCTTGAGAATAATAACTTTATCAAGTTTATTACTCAGCATTGTATTAGTCTGTACAACCGTGCCTGGTTATAGTCAGAATACATTTACCGGCACATTTCTAGCGGACTCCAGGCCATATGCCCTGAAATATCTAAGCATAATTCAAACTGGAAATGTTATCTCTGGTTCTCTAATCAAAGTTACTCCAAACGGCACCGGTGGTACACAAAGTAATACCTTATCCCTTCGAGGAACTACTGACAGAGATGCCGTTTCGCTAACTATCGATAGGCTTTTTGGGGACCTCGTAATAAATGGCCGAAAGCAAGGGGTCACAGTTGTGCTAATGTTTCCAACTGACTCAGGGAGCATATCAAGTGTGGTTTTCAGGCCAACAGATGAAAATAACTACAATCTATTGCTCGGACAATGGCAAGAGGAACTAGCTACGATCCATAAAGACAAGGAAAGACTAACGAAGATTGCTAATGCTGAAAAGGAAAGGTCAACGAAGCTCGCTAACGCTCTTTCTGACGATATTAATGAGGTTAAATCTACTGGAATCAATCGGAATCTCGATGATATAAAATCTGCATTGGATGATGAGAAGTCAGCGATTCATGATCTTGAAAACAATCTTGCTGAACTAAGACAAGACGCATCTCTTCGGCCGATGACCTGTTATCAGGCAAATTCAAAAGTAGACTACGATTACAACTCCAGGATGGCGTATAGCTATGATTCACGTCTCGGTTATGCTCATGATAAATTTATAGCTAGTCTAAAAGATTTAGAGAGGCGTCTTTCTGGAGTTGAAGCCATCGTCACAGAAATTAAGCAAGAGGCTCACGATCTGGCGCAGGCAATTAAAGAAAGTAAATATCCTCGGCCCGAATTACGTGTTATGCCAGGCGAAGAAAGACTGGTACTAGAGCAATATCAGGCACTTGCCGCCTCTGCACGCAATGAATTACCCTCGCTAAAGGCCACCCATTCAGACATCCTGAACAAGGCTAAAAAGACCATGCATGAGGGAGAAGCAACATTGAAGACAACGCAGGCATCGGTGAGATGTGATTAAATTATGATTCCTGAGCCTTTTGGTTACATGTTAAAACTACTTCTTGCAAAACTTCCAGGTTGGTTCGTTCGTTGCGTATACAAACCTGACAAGATCGCAAACCTGATTGATATTGATCTACGAAGTAATGTTCCAATCAACATCTGCTTTGGTACGGAGATTCCGGAAATCGTTTTGTATTTTCATATTAACAATAGGAGTCCTTTTAACCTTACCCTTGATCGTTTATTGATTGATTTGTGGGTCGGCCAACCGACATTAAAAGGAGCCATATTAAAGCGGTACGTTATTCCAAAAAGTAAATCAATTAGTGACGTTTATTTTTCTTGCCTCCTTACGTCGCAACAACAAAAGCAAATCAAAGATCGTTGCAATGGGCAGCTTTTGTCTGTTCCTATTTCGCTCACAATCACGGCATACTTAGAATCAAAGGCTGGTATGGTATGCAAGGAGACGCGCATTGAACGCACAGATGTACCGTGCAAGTAGACGAAGATTTCTCTTAACGTTTAGTGTTATCCGTAGCTATTTGAAACGTTACGAACGGGGCAAATCCACCGTCCGGCTTGTAGAACCATAACAGGTCGGGCAACAGCTTTTTCTTGTTTCCGACCTGGACAGGTTATGTACTCTCGCATGACGGTATAGCACATATCATCAGGATAAATTCCGAAAAACTTGCTGGTAAGTTCTATTATCTGATTAATGATAAAGAATTTACGTTTGCCGAAAAATAAAATCTTAACACTCTCTCAAACAGGAGCCAACACCATGAGCGTCATAACTCAACAAATCCTTGAAAACATGGAAAACCTGCCGCCGGAAATGCAGGCAGAAGCGCTGGACTTTGTTCGTTTCCTGAAAACAAAACTGATGAAAACCGAAGCGGTAGCGCTTGAGCAAGAGCCCAATGGAAAAAAAGCCGCCGCCATCATGTCTGAAATAGCGACCAGAGGCACGGCGTTTCAGGGCATTGATGACCCATTTGCCTGGCAAAGAGACATGCGCCAGGATCGCCCGTTGCCTGGAAGAAATTAATGCTGCTGGACAGTAATATCTTCATTTATGCCGTGCAACCGCAGTACGAGCACCTGCGGCAATGGTTTTGCTCATTCCCAAGGTCAACTATCGCATCGATCTTACTGATTAATCACCCTGGACCCTTCATCCTATGCCGTAATGTTGTGCATAAAAAGCATGCCCGGCTTACAAAGCTGATATTAAAGAATTACTTATGGACATATGGGAATTTGAAAATAATCCTGTTAGGCAGACAGCCCTTTCGTTGGCGTGCATTATGGTTGGTATAGCCCTGGTAATGGCTTCCCGTTATTTCAATGGATCGGACACAATCAACGGTCTGGCGGGATTTCTGTTGGGGATCCTGTTGCTCATCATCGGCATCTGGGCATTTTTAGTGGGGGGAAAACAAACCATTGTCGTCGACCCCAAATCTCGCCGTATTGTTGTCGAAGACATGAACCGCTTTGGGGTAAAAAAACGATTGATCCCCTTCAGCGACATCGTTGATACCGGCATAGGCTATTTCGGAAAGAAGTCGAACGATGTCGATTTTTATTACATAATCCTCAAACTCAGAAGCGGGAAAGAGTATCCACTGTTCGCACCAGGACGCTTTTATGATGGTGGTTCGGATAGATCAGTAATGGAAAGCCGGCGCCAGCGTCTTGAAGAATACCTCAAACGGCCAGCCTGAATATTTGCTCGTTTTGCTCATTCCCAAGCTACATCTTGGGAATGCGGTCTCGGAAGCTCCTGCTTCCCGAAAGATGGCAAGCTAGAGCTTGCCGCATCGAGTTCCCAACCTGGGGGTTGCGAACCCGAGCAAAACACAACATAATCACACATAATCGTTGACATATAGCGATCGAAACCATAACGTCTTACTTATTTCTTACTTTGCATGGCAATCATGGATTTCATATACCTAACAAGCAAAGTCCAAGTTATCATCCCCAAACCTGTGCCGAAGGTCTCAAGGCTGCTAAAGTATTCAGCAGATAGACTGAAAACTGTCTTTATCATTTTTCAACGCATTGTTTTTTGTGGCATCGGATTAAAAAAACATGTTTTTTTCTCCAAATAACGAATACTTTCATAGCCGCTGGTGATCGGGAATCCATGCAATGAAGATGAAGCTGTATTGGCACCTTTTCCACGAGCTAATCAAGAATTCAATGACGTTTCCTGCTAAACTAAAAACCACACTCAATTGAAAGGCATAACGGATGTCCACAACAGCTAAAAAAAATATTCTCTACGTCGAAAACGGTATCGGCTATGGTGGAGCGATTATTTGTTTGCGCCATTTGGTACGCAATCTAGATCGTAGCCGTTACACGCCGCTCGTGGTTACAGGACGAACCAGCCCGGATTACCAGGACATAGCCAATGAGGCGCAATGGCAATACATCGCTGACAGGCATATTGATAATGTTGGTTTGCGGGCGCGTTTGGCGAAGGTGGCATGGCTAAATAACAGCGCTGGGCTGCGTTTTATTAGCAATCAGTTACTTGCCAGGGCTGACGATGTGTTCAATTTTTTGCCGTTTTTTCTTCGGCTGCTGTGGACGGCAAAACGTTTTCGTGCCGACCTGATTCATGCCAATAACGATCCGGTTTGTAACCGTGCTGCGTTGATGGCCGCTAAACTACTGGGTATACCTTGCGTTTGCCATATACGCGGCGGAAATAATGAAGGTTCACGGTTTTTGCATTGGCTGTACACCCTGCCGGACCATTTCATTTCCGTATCACATTGGGTGGCGAAGAGTATGCAGGACAAGCTGCACATTCCAGCGGAAAAAATCAGCGTGGTGTATGACGGCATCGCTTTGGAAAAACTCAATGTCCATGCTGACGGAACAGAATTCAGGCGGGCTTATCATATTCCCGATGACGCGTTTGCCGCCGGATTAGTGGGTTTGCTGATGTCATGGAAGGGACAGGCGTTATTTCTCGACGCGGCAAAATTGCTACGCGCGAAAATTCCCCACTTAAAAATGCTGATGATTGGCGGAACACCGGATGACTGTGTAGCTTATGAAGCCATGCTGCGGCAACGGGTCATTGCCGAAGACTTATCCGGGTTGGTTATCTTTACCGGGCATGTATCGGCAATGGAAGCCGTGTATAACGGTCTGGATGTAGTGTTATCGGCTTCCATCGATCCGGAACCCCTGGGTACAGTGGTTATCGAAGCGATGGCGATGGGCAGGCCCCTGATCGCGCCTAATCATGGCGGCGCTGCGGAAATGATGCAACATGAAGAAACGGGCTTGTTATTTACACCGCGTGATGCCCAGTCATTAGCCGATGCGATTGAAAAGTTTTACCATAGTGAAACGTTACGCACCACGCTAGGCGAAAATGCGCGTTCGACGGCATTAAAAGCTTTCGCGGTCGAAACCCATGTCGAACGCATTCAAGCTATATATCAACAATTATTGACATAAACCAGGCAGTAAGTTGCCGTTTTAGTCTCAGTGGCTTTACCTGCCCAAGGAAAACAATCTGCTATGCAAAATACTCCTTTAGTTTCCGTCATCATTCCAAACTATAATCGCCCGGAACTGTTGTTAGAAGCCATAGCAAGCATTGCTGCGCAAACCATGACCAATTGGGAAACCATTATTGTCGATGACGGCTCGAATCCTCCCGTGAATGAGCAAGACATACAAGCCCGATTCGGTTACCAGTTTAAAGTCCTGCGCCATGCGGTTCCAAAAGGCGGTCCTGTTGCCAAAAACGCAGGAATAATCGCGGCCACAGGTAAATACCTTGCCTTCCTGGATGACGATGATTTATTTGCCCCGACTTATTTGGCAAGCGCAATTGAGATACTTGAAACCAATCCACAGATTAGCACACTGTTCATGGGCGTTAAATGTTTTGGCAGCAATGCCGAATGGGCGCAAAGTGATTTTGACAAGACAATGGAAAAAACCTTGGCAGACGCGCAAGGCCTATACAAAACCGGGCAGCTCTTACAATTTGATGAGCGTCTTTTTATCGCTTTACTTAAAAGTGTGCCTATGTCTTTTCAACGCCCTGTAACTACACGGGCGCATTTTCACGAAGTGGGACTCTATTTACCCGATAGTCCGCTTTGGGATTGCGATTGGGCGTTACGCGCCGCACTAAATAATGTGTGTGGTCTGTTCAATGCCGGCTTGTATTTACAACGCACGTCTGGACAAGGTTACTGTTCCAACACCAATCGGCGCCTTGAACACACCTTATGGGGATTCGCCATGAAACAACAATTGCTGGCTGATCCGCTTGCTGACACCTACAAAAAACAATTAACTGAAGCGGTTATGGAGGCGGGGCGTAGTGTGGCGTGGGAATGCATGGAACAAGACCAAGGTCTTAAGGCGTTCACAACTTTACTCGGTACCTTGCGTTACGGTATCAATGCGTTACAAATTAAATTTTTACTTCACTCGCTGTATAGTTGCGTCAGCAAAAAATAATGCCCTTACCTTTTCCAAATGAACGTGTCCACTATATAGCCCTGACATTTTAACTGGCGGCTCCTGAACAAAGCAGACGGTAAAGCGCCAGCGTTGCCTTACAGCGCCGGCGCTTCCAAAACAGCTGCCCACCCACTAGACCGGGAAGAGCAAGTGAGAATGGCATGATAAAGCCGGTCATGCCATAATATTGAAGGCTCCCGGCATTGCGCCGGCTGCTATTTGATGAACAACATTTCCTGATAGGTTGGAAAAGGCCACAATTCATCCGAGACTTCCCCTTCAAGCGCGTCTGCATAGTGACGAACTTCATCCATGAGTGGACGGATAGTTTTTGCACAGAACTGCATATGTTCTTCCGGCGTTGAAAAATCATGCCTACCCATTGCAGTACCGAGTTTACCGGTTGTTTCCATCATTGATGTCAGCAGAGCAGCTATCTGGACTAAGCGTTCATTGCTCAGTTCGATGCCATTTGCGCTGAGACTATTTATCGTTGAGGAAAGTTCAGACAAGTATTTGACAGCGGCCGGATAAATACCCGTTTTTGCCATACTGACGACCAGTTTGGCTTCTACTTCAATAGCAAGTATGTATTGCTCGGCATAGATTTCGAAGCGGCTGGCGAGTTCAACAGGCGACAAAACCCCAAGTTTGTCAAAAAGTTCTTCGATATGCGGTTCTTTTAATACAGGTAAGGCATCGGCGGCTGTTTTAAGATTGGCTAAACCGCGTTCTTCAACAGCCATTTTATGCCATTCTGCTGAATAGCCATTGCCACTGAATACCACGGCCCCATGTTGATCAATGATTTCCTTTAGTGTCTTGAGTATCGCAGTATCAAGGTCAGCGCCTTGCTTCATTTCGCTTTCCAGCGTATCGGCAATCCAGTTTAGCGAATCTGCCAGCATAGTATTCATCGTGACCAGCGGGCCTGCTACCGATTGGCCGGAACCGACGGCACGGAATTCAAACCGGTTGCCGGTAAACGCGAAAGGAGAGGTGCGGTTTCTGTCTCCGGCATCTTTACTAAAAACGGGCAGGGTGTTAATTCCCAGATCCATAACACCGGCGCTTAGCGAGCCGGTTATTTTGCCGTCACTGATTTGTTCGAAAACATTATCGAGTTGCGAGCCAAGATAAACCGACATGATCGCTGGCGGCGCTTCATTCGCGCCCAGACGGTGATCATTGCTTGCCGTTGCAATGGCCGCGCGTAACAGCGGGCCGTACTTGTGAACGCCGCGAATAACCGCGCCGCAGAACAGCAGAAATTGTGTATTCGAATGCGGCGTATTACCCGGATCCAGCAAATTGCCTTGGGTTGCATTACCAACTGACCAGTTGACATGCTTTCCTGATCCGTTGATGCCTTTAAACGGTTTTTCATGTAGCAGACAGACCAGGCCGTGTTTTTTGGCGGTATTTTTCAAGACCGTCATGAGCAGCTGCTGATGGTCGGTCGCTACGTTTGCCGATTCAAAAAAAGGAGCAATCTCGAATTGTCCGGGCGCCACTTCGTTATGCCGGGTTTTGGCCGGGATACCTAACCGGTATAGCTGTTCTTCAACATCCTGCATATACACCTGGATGCGTTCGGGTATCGCACCGAAATAATGATCATCAAATTGCTGTCCTTTGGCTGCGGAAGCACCAAACAGTGTCCGTCCTGACAACAGTAAGTCCGGACGGCTGTTGACAAAATTGGCATCGACCAGAAAATATTCCTGTTCAGCTCCGCAACTGGAGTTGACGGGTGCAATGGTGGTATGACCAAGAAGTGACAAGACTCTTTGGGCCGCTTTGTTCATCGCGGCATTTGCACGCAGCAACGGCGTTTTCTTGTCCAGCGCTTCTCCCGTCCAGGACACAAAAACCGTGGGGATACAGAGTGTCGCACCATTGTCTGTCGTCATGATATAAGCAGGGCTGGTCACATCCCATGCAGTATAGCCGCGCGCTTCAAAAGTGGAACGAATACCGCCATTCGGGAAGGACGAACCATCCGGTTCGCCTTGTACCAGCACTTTGCCGCTGAATTCAGAGATGACAGAGCCGTCACTCTGCACCGAAATAAATCCATCGTGCTTTTCAGCCGTCGCATTGGTTAATGGGTAGAAGACATGTGCATAATAAAGCGCGCCCTTCGACGTGGCCCAGTCCTTCATCGCCAATGCCACCACATCAGCAATAGAAACATCAAGCTCTTCACTGGCTTCAATGGTTTTCTTTACCGATTTAAAGACTTCTTTAGGCAGACTTGCCTTCATCTTGCTCAACGTAAACACATCACTGGCCCATAGACTAGTCAGCGATTCCGGCGATTTAGCCGGCATAGGTTGGCGGTTGGTGATGTTTTGAACAGCCTGAACACGCGCAGCATTTCCAGTCATTTTATTCCCCTGTGTGATATTGAATGTCATTAAACCAGGTAGAAAGCAATAATTGAACCAATATGGCGATTTAAATTGAGTTAGCATGTAGAGCCCGCAAAGACGTCCAGAATAAGTGCGTACAATTGTGAATCTTCAGGATAGTTGCGGGCGTTTTCAGTGCAAAAAATGGGTTTTATGCTCGAATTGGTGCAAATCATTGCCGAAACTGGTAATCACGGTAACTAATCAGACCTATTTCGTATCAAGGGACTTGCATAAAAATATAGCCTATTGGGGCCATCAACCGACATAATAATGCTGACTGTGTACTTGATCTATTTTTATTAAAAACCCCCTGTGAGAACTACATGAACTACTGGCTAATGAAATCTGAACCCGATGTGTTTGGCATTAATGATCTTTACAACAAGCCCGGCCAGACGGAACACTGGGATGGTGTGCGTAATTATCAGGCCAGAAACATGATGAGGGATGATATGAAGTTGGGCGATCAGGCGTTCTTTTATCATTCCAACTGCGACCTGCCCGGCATTGCCGGAATTATGGAAGTGGTAAAGGAAGGCTATCCTGATCATACGGCTTTTGATCCTGATGACATCCATTTTGACCCTAAAAGCGATCCTGCACACCCACGTTGGATGATGATCGATATCAAATATGTTAGAACATTATCCCGTACGATTACGCTTAAAGAATTGAAGCTACACCCTGAATTGGCGGGCATGGCACTGTTAAGACGAGGCAATCGCTTATCGATAATGCCGGTGAGTGAAAAAGAATGGCATTTTATTCTTTCTCTTGAGGTAAGCGTAAAAATGACGTAATGCCCAAAACCAAAGGGATACAAGCATGTTCCTTATCGGATAGATAGGTGCTTTTTCATAGTGGCTGGAAATGTAAGGTATGTAAAAATTTACCGGGCATAAAGGGAGCTGTTTTCCCTTCTTGCCAAAACTTTTGTTGATCACGGTAATGTCTTGAAAAAGGATGTCCGGATTGACCGCCTGGCATTTCCAGTATGCCATCTTCAGGATGGGCGGGAGCCAGTACTAATCTTTCGCTCGCCCCATGTTCATTTGACATGACCTTGACACAGACGCTGGCGCAACCCGAACTTTCGAAGCCCCCTATGTCCAAAAATTCGCCAAGTATCGGCAGGCTTTTGCTGAAAGGATGATTTTGCGCAATCCGGTTTAGGGTTCCCCAATTCAGTTGTGCGGGCTCAATATCGGGATACTGGCTTTGCAAGTCCTTTGCCGCCGAATTCAACGTTTCCAAAATGAATACCGGCCAGTCGTCGTTATACTGCGCAGGAATGACCCCTTTCGGACGTTGCGTCAATAGTTCTCGCAACGGCGTTTCCATTTCGCGCCAGGCATAACTGAAATTAGGGTCGTATTGTTTACAGCGAGCAACCACTTTGGCAAATAGGGCTTCAGCTAATTTTGTTCGAAAAGCCATTAAGAATGCCGCTCCCTTGCTATCGATATGCATATACCCATCCCAAGCTCGCAATATTTGTTCGCTCTGATTTACTCTGTCCTCGTTGCGCTTAACCGAGGTTAGCTCCTGCAAGGCCAATTGCTGGTAAAATTCATAAAATTCACTACGCGTATCGAGTTGCATAGCCAACATAGCCTGTTCAGTGATACCGTTCGACCCTTTTAGCAATTCGGTGATGCGATGGGCGCGGTAACCTAACGCCCAGTTGTGGGCAATAACATAAGGATAATCACGGCCCAGCGTGCGGTTATTAGCGGTGACGATAAAACCTTCGGGAGGATCGTATAAACGTGGTAAT
>JBBQCU010000001.1:0-32686 GCA_038319065.1 Methylococcales bacterium | reverse complement strand
GTGAGCGAGCAAGATGGCGCTTGACTGCCGTGAGTAAGCTTGTGATTTTGCTGCGAAACCGGGATGTGGTGACCTGAATTGTGGGCATTTCGACTCGATTTTGCAGCGATATTTATTGGAATTAAGATGCGATTGCCCTGCAATGCACTCGTCATTATATTGACAGTAGACAGACGTATATGGTATGTATGAGGAATCGCTAGGTAGTATATCGTTATATAGTATAAAGTAACATAGAAGGAGCTGCCTGGCAATCGTCTTCTGTTGCTTTGAGCAACACCTACACGGATACTCGTGTCACCTATAATGAGGGAATCCTATGAATGAGCCAAACCAACCTCTTGAGGAACAAGCAAGACAAATTGTGCGTAACTGGCTCACTGCCTATACCCGTAGCCTTCGGAACCTAGCCCAGGAAGCTGGGCTTCAGCCCAGTGTCCTCTCTCGCTTCCTCAAAGGTGAAACTACGTTAGAAGCAGGTTCTGCTTTAAAGGTGTATAACGTTATGCAACAGAGCATGAACTTGCTTGACCGTAAAAATTTCATCGAGAAGATGGATTTACTGCCCTTGGCGGCGGCCTTCAGTCGTGATAGATGATTGAACATTGATATGCAGCAGCCGGTTTATGAAGTGGCCAATCGTTTGATGGTAGCGGTCTTTGAGTTGTCTAAGTGACCGCACTATGAAGAGGGCGATTGAATGGAATAGAAGGACTTGATTTTATCAGCAAGTGATGATGTTGAGAACACTAACTAGAAATGGCTGTAGACCCTTAAAATTCGGTCTTGGAGCGACGAATGGATTATGTATTACTCCTTTTTAGGGCTAGCCATCGAAACCGCTTCTATGGGCGTTTTACGTGGTTTCTAAGGCGACGTTAGCTTTTATAACACGGAGACTGCGGCAGCCCAGGGACCTTTGTCGCCTTTTCTGTGTACAAACTCAACACGGTCTCCTTGCTGCAAGTCGATTGCTTCTTGAAGATTTTTTCGACTGACATGCACATCAGGTTCACCCGAGTCAGGCGCAATAAAGCCGAACCCTTTGTCTTTGTTATAGAACTTAATCGTACCGGTAACACGCGTTTCCGCGCGCTATGGAGAATAAGAAGATGAACTATGCCCACTACGTGTATACGTTCCGGTGCCGCCACATTTACGACATTCGACTTGCCCGGTTGCTCTACACTTAAGACAAGGGAGTACGCCCTTTCCTTCACACTTATGACACGTCCTTGAACCGCGTTCCGGCGCAACGTCATGGCGCCAAGTCGGTTTATCCCACGCCACAGGGGTAGCCATATAGCCCGAACCCTCACATTTAAAACACGTTATCCCACCGGAGCCCGTACACTTATTACAGGTCAAGGAACCCAGGCCACTGCACACATTACACTTGTCGCTCATGCTAGTTTACTCCTTTGGGTAAGCCAACGATATGCGCCTTTTTCTCTGGAATCTACCACCAAATTTTGTTACACTTATAGACGTTACTCATTACTCAAAAACTTTAGGAATTTCCTAAAGCTACTTATTGAATGGAGAATACAGAAGGGACACAAACATCCGATACCGCTTTAGCTTTAGAAAGGAACCAAAAGGAACAAGCTTGGAAACATTTTGCCGACCAATTAGGGAACGTGACGGACAGATTAGGGAAACCGATTGATTCAGGGATATTTGATACCGTAGTCGCCCTCAATCTGTTTAACATCCACACGACGCAATCCTGTGAAGGTCATCTTGACGGTGGCATAGCTGCACCGTGGGTAGAGATGCAAACACCAGAAACCGATGAACTCAGAACATTAAGAACGCGCACGCATAAACTCTCAGATATGATAGATCTTGAACCCGCCGCAAACCCCTGCGGTTTTAACCGTGCGGCAAGGCGGGTTTCAGTAGGCTTTAGCCGGTGAGGTGTTGTGTTGGTTGTGCCACTGTAATCCAAATGTAACATAGTTTTATCCTGTTTCGTGGTATAATTACACCTGTAGATACAGCACAGAGTGGCGTATTTACAAGCACATTACCAACTGAAAATAGGGCGTTGTCGTCAGCAAGCGTTGACGACGTAAAATTTTCAACGTGTGAACAGAGTTCACCAAAGTATCGTATCCTGCTTCGGCGGGTTATGCGTAGCCACCCAGACACGGTGCAAGTTGCTGCCAATGTTGAATTGGCAGAAGCCCATTCCCTTTAGGGATGGGAGTGTCACAGAAACTCTCGAGCTTAAAGGTGAACCAGGCGAAGAACTAGCGCCGCTCTATCAAGAGATCCAACAGTTGTATAGGGAAATAAAACGCCCACAGTTGGAAGAGCTACAAAAAGTTATGCAGTTGCTGGCTGAGTTTTATCAAATGAGACAAGTAGCCTATGATCGACTCCTCACAATTCAGGGAAACCGAATGGCAAGCCAAGGTAGTCAATGCCAAGAAATTGTATTATCAGAAGAACGAAGTCAAAAACTGCTTGAATATCAAGCAGAAATGAGAGCGTTTACCGTATTTCTCAAGAAAAAATATCTTTCTTGTAAATAAAAAGTATTCCATGTGAAATACCCAAGCACGAAATTTGTCTCAATGCACTCTGTAATCCCTCTACAGCCTTGAATTTGGGTACAGAAGGCGATGAAAGCATCGTGAACAGCCTATTTATGGTTAACTCATCAAAATCGTGCCTACAGGCGTTTTAGGCCGTTTGCTGAAGAGTGGGAGAACGGGGGTAACTATCATGAGTCTTATTGTCGAATTATGGTGTTCTAAAACAGTTTCAGCAAGTAGAAGATAAATTTAAATTGTTTTTACAATTGATATATTTTTCAATTGCGACCTGTGCAAGTAGACAGAGTTTTTTTGTCGAGATCTTTGCCATTAATAGTTCGCCACGAGTGCTGACGGCCCAGGGTTCCCTTGCTCTTTCTGTGTTGCCTGATTGTACAAGCGTTGCAAGAACGCTACTCATACTTTTATATTTACTGCATCCCTTAACGCAAGTGGGGACTCACATAGGATGCTGTCATGTTTAACTGCCAGAGGGTTACAATTCTTGGAGAACTGCTACCATTGGGTGAAAAGAAAGGAAGTCGGGTCTCCCAAAGTGGAACCAATCTAGCGCGTTGTTGCGCCCATGTCAAAGGCATCTGCATTTCATCTCCATCCACTAATAGATAAACTGGCCGGCTGGCAGTATGCATGGCAAGTAAAAATTGATTAAACTCTTGCTCATTCCAATAAGCAGGGCGAAATGTCAAACGGTTAGCATACAGATCAACAGCACCACTATTGAGCGAACAGCCGATAACACCAGTCGTGGGGACAATCTGGGCCATTTCTCCGAACGCATTGCGTTCTGCTGCATTGAGATAGCCGAACGTGTTAAATTCACTGCCTAAAGGTAGAAGCAGGGTAAGACGGGAGCGCAGTAGAAAGGCCACGAGCGGAATTGCAATCATAAAGACACAGATCAGATTGACTCTGGGGCCACAGATCTTCTTCCAGTACTGTATCCACACTACTATGCCAAAAGCCACCAGCCCGGCAAGCACTGGCATAATGGAAAATATTCCCCGTAGGTGCAATGCAGCATAGGGTAAATGAAATACTGTTAACCCCATAAACCACGTTGTCAGTAAGACAAAAACATGCCGTTCTGTTTGCCAGATGATCCAGATACCTCCAACGAGAAAAGGCAACAGGTAAAAAAATTCGTTCGTGCGGAATAACTCCTTCACTAAAGTGTGGGCGACAGGCAAAATATTGGTCAACGAAAAGTATCCCAACTCTTTAGAAGATGCCGTAATGAACGGTGAACCAAAGGCTATTTGGTGATACCAGAGTAAAGGTAAATCTACAACAATGAAAGCTAATCCTGCTGGAATAAGCCATCGTCCTACAGTTAGTCGCCAATTTGACTGCTGCCGAAACCAGTAGGTCGTTACTAATATAGGTGCCAACATTAATAGGTGCGTGTAACGAATGAAACAACTTATCCCTAGAGCAATTCCTGTAACTATGCCCCACTGCCAACTAGCCTTTCGGGCTGCGCGCACCGAAGCCCAGACAGTCAAGGTTGCGAAAAACTGTGCTGGAACATCAGACATAGGCACAAGTGTAAGTTCAACTTGACGGTAGGATGTAGCAAGGAGGGTGACGGTTATAGCAGATAGCCAAAGTCGTTTGATGAGCGGATAATCGCTAAAAAGTTCGTACACTAAGACTCCTGCCATCATGACGGCAAGCAAGCCAAACAGAGAAGGTGTCCATAGTAGCCCACGTTCACCAGCGAGAGTATAGCCAATGGCGAGGAGTATAGATGTACCTGGTGGCCAAACAGAAGCAGACTCCGTTTGGCCACCAGGTGGGATATGATAACCAACATGAACAGTTGGCCAAACAGCCACGTTAAGCTGATAAGCAATTTGTGCAAGAGGAAACTGATGCAGAAGAGTACTGCGGCGAACTAAGTCGACTGCCATCTGTGTATATGCGTAAGGATCACTCCCGGTCACTCCGGCTGCACTTCGTCCAAAATAAGTGCTGATTGCCCAGATGACTATGAATGCCATGAGGATGATTGGCCGCAAATAAGGGTTTTTCAAATTGAACGTGTACACATTCTCTCTGCGAAATGGGAACAGTGATACCTGGTGTGTAGTCAATCACTAGTGAGGTACCCATCCAAGATTAGTGCTACTTAATTTTTGAGTTTGGGTCAGCGCATACACTACCGCAGCACCTATCCCAAATAAAAGACCAAATTTATCTGCCTCTGAATTTTATCTATCGGTTGGCTACTCAGACACTCAGCTCTAAACTTGCCATTGAAACGCTCGATATAGCCATTGTCCATCGGCTTGCCCGGTCTGATGAGCACAGGTTATGCGCGAGGCTTTGTGAATTTAAACGGCGTTGTTACATAAATTAAATTTGATATAACGAGCTAAATCATTGTATAAATTTAAAAATGAACGTTTTTGGTATTTAAGACACGCTCCATACTAGTGAAACAAACTAATACATACGCGACAAAGCTAGTGTGAACTAAAGTGAGTGCATGAGTAAACAACACCTGTTTCGACCTTCTATAGTGGTCGGTCTAACCTATATTGCACTTTTGCTCATTTTCATCAGGGTGAAAGGGTATCAAATTATCGATTTTATTCACTTGGGCACTGTGTGGGGCAAAGGCGATCCCAACGGTACCTGGGGCTATGATGGGCAGTTCTTTTACCAAATTGCCGTAAATCCCTTGGGTGCAGCTCAGTTTATGGATAATGCCCCGTTTCGCTATCAACGGACGCTCTACCCACTCTTTGCACGCCTGATCAGCGGCAGAAATCTTGACCTCATTCCCTACGCCTTACTCTTCGTCAACTGGCTGGCTATCGTTTTAGGCGTCGAAATTTTAGCTCGACTGCTTGAGATGCATCAGGTCAGCCCGTGGTTTAGTCTGGGGTATGGGTTATATTTCGGACAAGCGACGGCGTTCACGTTCGATACTACCGAACCGTTTACTTATTTTTGGGTATGCTTGGGGATCTGGCTGTTCGGCAGACAGCAGAAAACGTTAGCCGCATTGGTATTAGGGATCGCGGCCTTTTCTCGAGAGACGGCTGTGCTCTTCCCGATTGGTTATATCGTTTTTTTCTTGATTAAGCACCAATGGCGTGATGTATGTAGATTTACGCTTTTGGGCGTGTTACCATTGATGGTATGGCTTGTCATACTCGCCCGCATCTTTGGAAAAACGGGAGTAACGTTTACCCCGCCGTTTGAGACTATCCCGTTTTATGGCATATTCTTTCATTTGGATACACCGAGAAAATTTTGGTTATTAGTTCTGCTCATCCTCATCCCAACCACCATTTCTGGTATTCTCGCCGTGAAGCTTTTGTGGCAGCAAAAGCTTGATCCGCTATTGTTTGCGTGGCTCGCCAATATTGCGATGATCACCTTTCTGTCGCATTACTCGTATATGGAGCTTATCTCAAGTAGTAGAGTGGCGACCGGTGTTGTGCTCGGCTTGATTGCCTATGGAGCTATCAGCAAAAGAAAACCACTTTTAATCGTTGCCCAGATGTACGCTTGCACATTTCCCATCTATCTGATGGGCGTATTGCTAGGCATTGATTCGTTAATCGTATGATAGAGACAAGATTATCTATCATTGATTGGCACAACGAAAACCAATATCATAGTTAGCAAAACTAGGTGAAAGTTTTGTCCCGCGATCTGTTACTCGCCCTCTGAAAGGATACTTACTCCACCCGCCACTACGTACTACATACTTATCGTCAACGGCTGTCGCTGTCCACTCAAACACATTGCCAGCCATATCCATCATGCCATAAGGACTAGCTCCGGCTGGATAACTCCCAATTGTAGTTGGGAATCCCGACGAAAGATTTGCTTTGGACGGATCAAACTCATTTCCCCAGGGATACCGTCTTTGATCACTAGCTCCCCGTGCTGCTTTTTCCCACTCTTCCTCTGTTGGTAACCGGCCACCGACCCAGCTGCAGAAAGTGTTGGCATCATTCCAGCCAACACCAACAACGGGAAAGTTATCAGCAAAGAAGCCCTTTTTGTAGGGGATACTATTATCTGCAATATTGCGACCCGCTGCTTGACAAACACCTGCGTCCACACACATCTTATATTGCGAATTGGTAACTTCATACTTGCTCATCTTGAAGGTGTCAACAAAAACTGAGCGAGTTGGTTTTTCGGTGCCAAACCACTCTTCCTTACAGTTACCCTCAGTGGCGTTGCATTCGGCTACCGCTGCTTGTATATCTGTATCACTGCTCCCCATCGTAAAGTTTCCGGCAGGAATGAGAATCAGCTCGAGATTATTTGTTTTACTTGGTGCTTGAGGAGTAGCAATCGGTGGCGGGTTTTCTACTTTAAAACTTTCGCGATTTACAGCGCCAATGATGCCATTCATGTTGTCCTTCCAGGTCTGAGCGTCTTCCTTTCTGGTGAAGTAGCTATAGAGCGCGTGTTGCTCAGCATCACTCAGGTTTCCCTGGCGTCCTTGCATCATGCGAATCATCAGTTGACGGAAAGGAGAAATATCTGCAAAACTACCTGGGTCAGTGTCAGTTGCATTGAATCCGCCTTGCTTTGCTCGATCTGCCCATAGACCCCAGATCGCTTGGGCAGCCGCATTCACTCTTACCCCAACATCACCTTTATTCAACGCTTGGATCATCGTCTGCTTAGTAATGCCTACATTAGCAAGTTGGAAGTTATCCAGATGGGTGAGCAGTACATCCACAAGTTGTTGAGCCTGTTGGGGGTAATCCGTTGAAACTGCTGCGTTGCTGATGTGTGACAGAATCTTTTCCCGAAGCTGAGTTAGATTGTTTTGTTGGTCCGGCGGCGTAGGTGTCGGCACGACAGGTGTGGTGCCGCAATTAGAGACAATCGTCTCATCATCCGAATCTTCCATATATCTGACTCTGGCGTAACCCCATGCCGGTGGTCTATCATCACCGAAGGATGGATTGTCGATTTGTACGTAGCTCCCCTCCTGAAACTTATCTGATAAATAGCGTTCAAAAATGATCGGATCGAAGATCCAGACTTCATTGGTGCCGTATGGCTGGAAGGCAGGTAGTTTATCTGGTGATTGATTGATCCGGATATATTGTCCACAGACTATGCCAGCTGTTGTCGTGCCTTGAGTGGAAGTATTCACCTGAATGGTCATCGAACGCTCCTCTTGGCTCCCATCCTGGCGTATAACTTTAAGTGTATATGTTTGAGTTGCAGATGGACAGACCTTTTTGCTGTTGTGCCCTGTGACTCCCTGACCATCCAAATAAACCTCACGCACTTGCTCAATATCCCAATGTAGCGTCGTACACTCGCCAGCATTGAGTGTAGTACTATCAGCTCTGAAATCGATCTGGGCAGTAGCCGCAGGGTTCACCTGAAGAGTGAGTGTGCGCTCAGTTTCGCCGCCATTGAGGTCAAAGACCCGCAATTTGTATGTCTGTGTTGCGGCTGGACAAACCTGCTGGCTGGCTTGTTTATTAACCGCAATACCTCCCAGATGCACAGCAATTGCATTCTCAACCTTCCAATTTAATCCTGTACATTCACCAGCATTCAGCGTGGTGCGTTCGGCGGTAAAGGAGATAACCGGCACAGGCAATTTGGGTACTTCAATCTCGACATGTAGTTCGGCGCCAAAAGGATTGCCCTGTGCGTTTTGCATCCGCCAATCACCTTTGTAGATACCCCCAGCCATCGGCGCTTGCATATTTAGACCTACCTCGATAATGTCGTTTGGGGCTACCCTGACCGGCAGGGTCAGATCAACGGCATTCAGGCGATCACCACCCACAAGAACCAGTCTGTAGTCAGTCCCCCAGGTGGTTTGGCCGCTATTTCTGACCTGCCAGGTCTTGCGAAAAAGTTTACCAGGCGGGAAAAGCGTGCCATCTGGGATGGTAACATTGGCAAAGAGTCCTAGATCGTCAATCGAGTTACCAGTCGCAGTCCGTGTAGCTTGAGGAGTCGGGGTTGACAAGCCTGGGACACTTATTTCTACGAAAACCGCCTCACCAAAGCGATTACCCTGCGCATTTTGGAGCTGCCAATTGGCGCGGTAAGTACCACCTGTGGATGGTGCCACCATATCTACACTGATATCCACCTCATTCCCAGGCGAAATATTTGCAGGTAGATTAACATTATTGCTGGTTAGGCGGTTGCCATCTACGAAAACAAGCTGGTAACCAGCACCCCAAGTGGTCTGGCCATTGTTACGCATACGCCAAGTTTTGCGGAAAACTTTGTTAGGTGGAAACAAAGTGCCATCGGGAATCGTCACGTCTTTGACATATTGAGCGTTATCGGTCAGATTAATCTGTTTAGCAATGAGAAAGACGGGGCGTTCGGTCAGGCTAATTGTTAGCACACCATTATCAACAGTAAGTTCGCGCCCGCCCCCTGCTGATAAATTAGTATCATCGAGTTGATAGCTGCGAAGAGTATTCGTGTTTAGACTAGTTACTTTCACATTGCGTGCCGTATCACCACCACGTGCTCGCCAAATGACAATGATAAGTTGGTTATCTTTGGTAAATCGATATTCGTAAACATCGTCCGCTTCAGCCTGGCCCTGATCATTTTGCCCCTGGAATTGACCAAGCGGCTGACTCCCCGTGAGTAAAGCAGAAAGGTTGGTAAACGCCAGTTGAGCAGATGAGCCCAAACCAAAGCCTGGTATATTTGGATCATCGTATTGAGTGTACCAGAAGACTTTTTCGACGCCTGGTTCAGAAAGCAGAGGAGTGTAGGTGCGAACCAGATAATCAGCTGCTACTTTGTCAGGAGCAGCAGTGCGACGGGCGGCCAAGGTTTGTAACCATGCTTGGCTCCAACCAATCTCAGTAATCCAGATTGGTTTAGCACCGTATATCTCGGTCAGATTACGGATAGTCCGAATTTCACTAATCAGATTGTAGCGACTAGTGGCAGTCTGACATGTGCCACTAGTCGCATCATAAGACAGACCGCGCTCAATGAAAGCTTCAGGAGGCTGACCAATGTCACCAGGCCCTACATGATAGGGATGAACAGCAATGATATCAAAAGCATTCCAGGCGCCTGCTTTATGGATTTCACCTAAATACTTGAAATAATTTGTCGAACAATCAGTTAAATCGCTGTAATAGCCAGCTAATCCGCCTAGAATCACTACGTCTTTCGGGTTATGTTGTTTGATGATATCATACGCAACACGCAACATCCGCGTGTACAAAATAGGATCGGGTTCAGCAGGGCTATCTGGTTCATTAACCACCTTACCCCAAAAGAATCGACTGTTCATCTCATTCCCGATTTCCCAGTAATTAATCTGATTTCCAAAATGATTTACTACGGCCTGGACATATCCCTGCCAGCGTTTAATTAGTTGATCTGCAGGCACGGGGCTGCCGCTAAGATAGCCCGGAGCATAGTCAAGCACCGCAACCATCTGAATATGGTGTGCTGCCAACGTAGTAAGCAGCAAATCAAAGTCGCGCCCACGAGTTTTGTCAAAATCATAAGCCCACCGAAAAGAGCCGGCTTTCACCTCAACTTCACCCCAGGGAATCTCCTCCCGCGCCCACCGCACACCCATCACTTGTTGCACGCCGATCGCTTTGGTCGTTTCTTTTATACCTACTCGTAAGTGAGGTGAATTAATACCAAAGCCATCAATCTTCGTCTGCTCTGTTGCTACCGCAGGAATGCCAGCAATAGGAAACCAAAGGAAAAGGCTAAACACTACAGTAAGCAGGATGTGTAATTGTGTATTGAGTCGGCGAATCTTCATCGCAATATCTCCATCATTATGGCCATGTAATTTTTCACGAAAAAAGCGAAGAAGTTTGCAAGAAAATAGTAATACCTCCCCGATATATCAGGGCAATCGCGTCTTAATTTGAGGCTGCCAG
The DNA here is from genome assembly GCA_038319065.1 of Methylococcales bacterium. Lineage (GTDB taxonomy): Bacteria > Pseudomonadota > Gammaproteobacteria > Methylococcales > Methylomonadaceae > Methylobacter_C. The sequence continues at coordinate 22,230 of JBBQCU010000001.1, read as the reverse complement.
CCCACTTTAGCATCAAGATACTCCCAAAAATCGCAGTCTTTGTCCCACTTTTTTCAATTAACTGGTGCCACGCTTAAACTGATTTTAATTGCCGACAACGCCAAATCTCTGCAAAGTGGGTAATCTTGATCTAATTTTCAGTAAAAGCACGATCATCGTGGGACGTTTCAACTATTTTAGACGCGATTGCCCTGCCCGATATATCCCTTACTATTCTGCTGCAAATCATACTTTTTCGCGCAAACTTACGGTGTACTCCAGTTCAGTTTCAGCGGTAGTTGCGTTATATAATCAATGTTATATAATCAATAGTGTGACCCACAGCAAATTAAAACTTACGTTGGCGGAAGTCACATCCGGGCTTCTTGTAGCTTTGCTTGCTACCTTTATTCTCACAGCCTATATCTTAGGTACCATCGGGTATTCTATTAATCCAGCTTCGGTGCTTATTTTGGCATTGATAGCAGTCACTATGACATTGTTTTGGATCCGACGAAGCAATTATCTTTCGACCATTAAACTTGATGGGTGGGGAATTTTCGGATTTGCTGTTGTGGTTATCTCTATGTTCTTATATGTCCTTTCACTGGCCCGCCCATCTTATCTACCAGTGACTCAATCTGGAGATCTGGTAAATCATCTTCTTCTTATTGATTTTATATCCCAGCATCATACATTGGTTCATGATCCATCCTGGGAGCGTTATCTTGTTGAGATGACAGTCTATCCACCTGGTAGCCATATACTGGCAGCCTTAATGGCCGCCTGGTTAAATACAAAAAGCCTTTATATCCTTCATCCACTCTTGGCGTTCCTGGTCGCAGTCAAAGCCGGTATTATATACAATATCATCAGGCGCTTGATAACACCATCAAGGTGTACCGTTGGGATTGCAATTGCAGGAACAGCCTTGCTCCTGCTACCGTATGGTTACTTTTTGTATTCGTTCACGGCTTGGTACTTTTACGCGATGGTTACTGCTGAGACGTTCTTGATAGCGGCACTTTGGTCTCTTGTGATCTGGCATGAACACTACTCAAAATATATTTTGGCATTCTTCACATTAATGGAGAGTACCGTTTTGCTTATATGGCCAGGCTGTATTTTAATCCCGCTTGGGGTATTTACACTTATACTAATTTTCAAGCGAGATGTGTCTCCTTTTAATAAGATTGTTTGGCTTACCGCCGCTGTATTCCCGCTTGTTGTTTTAAGCGTTGTCTATAAATTCGGCCAAATAGCTTCATCGGCAGGACTGATTACCAACGAAGGAACAGTTCTGCTGCCATCCATTAACGTTTATAGCTTGCCCTTACTCATACTGAGTACTTTGGGAGTCGCTCTGAGTGTGCAGGTGCGACGTACACTCCCTATTGTCCTATTCTTCGGCGCTACTCTTATTCAAATTGTTGTCTTTTGGTGGCTGGCGCTAAATCACCTATCGAGTTATTATATGATGTACAAGCAGTTTTATCTGCTAATCTATCCAATGGCTATCTGTGCAGCGGTCACTCTTGATGCCATTTGCCATATCCTCGGGAATATCGGATCATCTATTTGGCGAATATGCTGGTACAAATTGACTTTATTTTTACCAATCCTTGTGTTTATAGTAGCAATACAACGTGGTTTGCCTCTCCAACCCTTATTTTCTCCTATAAACGATCAAGTATATAAAGCTGGACTTTGGGCTAAAAAAAACATTCCTACCGGTTGTGTTGATTATTGGGTTAGTCATTGGGTAACAGCCTACTGGCTTCATGTCGATGTTTTGGGTAATCCTCGAATCTCACCTCGTACTGAAGATATCATTAATGTCGCTAAGTTCAACAGTAGACATGATTTCCCAAAGTATTTGATAGTGAATAGCAGTTTCTCATTCGCTATCATCGAAGATGTAAATGCAATTCCGTTAAGTATCTATAGTGATTACAAACTGTTGTACAGATTCGGCTCATCCGCTGTTGTACAACGTTTGAATGGTCCGATTTGTCGCGATGAGACTATACCATTTTAAATAGTAGTGAGTAATCTAAAAATGTTAAATTTAAATAAATGTAAACTTATTGTTACTCCATGAGGGTCCGTGATCCGCCGTTTTGAGCGTACTGCTGAGTCTATAACCCGGCTAGACCGTTAAAATTTATGTTATCAGAGTAATAATTTTAGTGGTAATTACTTTGAATAAATTGATCCAGGGAAGCTCTAGTGACTGCATAAATCAACAAAACCAGTGGAGCAGCGATACCTTGTTTAAAGGCGAAAAGAGTTACTTCACGTACTATACCTTCAACGCCAACTGTCCCGATGCTTACACGATAGCTATTGCTATCATGCACTTCAGCACAAGCAAGCATCAGAGTTGTCAGTCAATGCTGTGGATCGCTTATGCCGTCTTTCGCCTCAACCATTTTTCTCTCATGACGGTTGGATGAAAGACAGGGGGCAGGTCAGAAGAAGTTTTGTAGATTTTACTATATCACAAAATAGCTATTTAAGATCCTACGAATATCTCAAAACGTAAGAGAAAAGTGATGGATACCTTAAGGGGTTATATTCAACCCCCCTCGTGCATCGCCCTTTTTATGGCTAAACCATCGAAATCGCTGCTACGGGCGTTTTAGGCGGTTTCTTACACGGCAGGTGAGTTTAGTACACCTGTCACTTCGGTAGGCGTTCGTCAGATCGTAGGCCGGCCTGGCTTGCGGCTTTCCCAGTGTACCACACGGTCAAGGCCACTCCAGCAGCCGGTTGGGCAACGGAGGGGTAGTGTCGGGAGTGAAGTAGGCGGCGTTGAGTTTTGATTCCGTGTAGTATTATGAGGAGTGTTTGTAAGCCAAGCTGCAATACAGGAGGATACCATTCTTCACAGGTACAGAGGAATGTAATGGCTCTACTTAAGAGGTCTTGATAATTTATATTACATCTCATACTATGAATCTATGTTGGTAAGTAAGTTATTGCTTGTAATGAGCATGATCTATGTTCTTCTTGCCCTTCATGCAGTTTTTTTTGGGATGCCATCTTTCTCGTTTGGGTTTCTTTTATTTGCAATCTTCACGTTTATTTATAGAACTCTACTTTTCAAGCATAGAAAGCTAAGAAGGAGGCCAAAATATTACATTTTGATTAGGGTATTTCATATTCTTAATCTAATCGTTCTTATTGTTAGTCTGCTTTTTATTAGCGTATACTCATTGCAGTCCTTTGATGTTATTGATTTCTTGGTTGTTCCTATACCACCAATATACTTCAAAATTCCACGGAATTAGGATTACGCAGATTGGTTGGGATGATTCTTATCCTGATTGTCCGACTAAGATTATATCGATAGCATAGAATCATCATCTATCAAGAACAAGCGCAAAATGACTTTTGCAACACTTACCATACTCTCTGTGGAGGCTATCGATTGGCGCAGACCATATGGAAAATGAATCTACCGACAAACGTTAGTCTCACAAAATATTTTTTTCAGAAAGTGTTGGCGCGCCCGGATCAGCAATTAAACTGGGAGGCACAGGTATTAAGTCGACCAAGGTCAGCTTCCACGCCTCCGATGGGACTGTAAACGCTTACTCCTTTTCCACTTCCCCAGTTAATGCCTAAGAGCGTGGTGTCAACTGGGTCGTGGTCCGGATTAGGAAAATAACCTCCGATGATGGGCGCTCCACTGTCTCCGTGGTCAGATGTATAAGTCGCAAAAACTTGATCCCGTAGTATTAGCCTTTGAACTATATGACTGTATGTGTTCACGCCTATTTTGGTCACCACTCCTTGAGTCCTGCCTGTGGTTCTACCAACCTTAGTGACAGTCCTACCTACGAATGATGGGGCTTCCCGTATAATACGGAAGCTACTTACCCCATCCCATGCTAATGAGTTGAGGGTAGGTAGAGCAATGAATCCTAGATTGGCTGGAATCTCCTCATCAGGGTAAGGAGCTGCCTGAAGCTTTCCAAATAGACTGTCGCTGCGACGACACTTAAAAATTTTGAAGCAGTCGCTGCCATTCGGATCGACAGTTTCTATGCCGATTTGGTTGTTGTCTTGGATTTCACCACCCTCGATTACAGTAGGCTGGTAATAGACGTTCTGGTCGACACCAGCTAGCGTGGTGCTACAATGAGAGTTGGTTACGAAACCACGGACGCCATGACGGATAGCGATGAAGCCAAGGGTGCAAGTTTCACCATTTACTGGGTCGAAGAATGTTTGGATTTGCAGCCCGCCTACTAGTGGCCGGTGGAAACCTGTGATGCTTTGGTTAAATTCGTTGGGTGCGGTATTTTTTATATTGGTTCCTAGCCGGTGGAAATCCGTGATGCTTTGGTCGGGTTTGATGGGTGCGACATCCTCTATGTTAACCGCTGTTGTTGGGATATCTAACTCGGTCAACTTCTTCTTTACCTGGTCTCTCGCCTCCTGATTTTCCACTCCCACCGAAAGCAAGTTCTTGGCGTCATCAATATCCGTCTGGAGCACGCCGGGAATTGCGAACACATGCTCCGCCATGCGGTCATGCCATTGCTTGAGCTGTAAGAAGCTGAACTGTGCTTGAAGCACCTGCACGTTGCTTGGTAGGTTCTCATTTCCAAAGACATCCCGGAGCGCCACCACTGCTGCTTCTAAATTTCCACCCTGCATATATACGTACAGAATGTCCTGCTCATCATCGACGTACATGCCCCCGAATCCTGGTGCCCGCTCTCCTACGATAGCAAACAGATCATCGATGGTCTCTACCACGTTCTCTCTTGCAATCAATGGAAGATAAGTCGCTGTAGTTGTCGGCTGAGAAGGTGTTACCGCGATATTGACGGTCGCGATGTTGGAGTCGGCCTGACCGTCGTTGACTTTGAAGGTAAAACTGTCAGCGCCGTTGAAATCTCCAGTGGGTGTATAAAGAAGATTGGGTGGTGTGCCACTCAATGCACCGTGGCTGGGATTACTCACGACAATGTAGGTCAACGGATCATTGTTGGCGTCCGTTGCGGTGAGTGTGATACTTTTAGCGGTGTTCTGTGCTGGGGTGACGCTTTGGTTGTTAGCCACAGGTGGCGTGTTGATAGGCGACACAGGTGTTGTTGTACTGGTCGCATTGGGTGCTGGTGTAGATGTACTGGTTGAGGCTATCAGGTCGAAGTTAGCCGTGATATTCTTATCTGCATCCATCGCTACAGTTAATGGATTTGCGTTGCTGCTGACTGATCCACTCCAATGACTGAATATATAACCAGGGTTTGCTGTGGCAGACAACAAGACCCCAGTACTTTGCATATACTTGTTACCCTGACAATTGGAAGAAGGCGTCGTAGCTACAGTTCCTCCATTACCAGGACTGACGCTAGTTGTCAACGTGTAACAAGGGGTCTGTGACGTGATGGTGATGTTGACGATCGCAATATTGGAATCGGTCTTGCCATCATTGACCTTAAACATAAAACTGTCAATGCCACTGAACCCACTCGCAGGCATATAAATAACATTAGAAGCTACACTGCTGAATGCGCCATGACTGGGAGAGCTCACGATCAGGTAGCTCAAAGGATCATTATCGGCGTCCAACGCAGTGAGTGTGATATTCGCCACAGTGTTTTGCGCCGTGGTAACATTCTGATTGTTAGCTACTGGTGGTGTGTTGACTGGTGACGCAGAAACAACGATATCGTTGTTTCTGGTCATGGTATTTGAGCCTCCAGGGCCAGATACAGTCAGTTTAATGGTGTAAGTTCCCGCAGAGGTATAGATGTGGTCGTGGTAGGCAGTGCATGAATTACCGGTTTGCCCATCGCCATACTCCCATGCACAATTGTTGATATTTGCCGTAGAAACAATATGCATCGAAACAGTGAGAGGTGCGTTGCCATTCTGTGGCCAGGCATCAAATTCAGCAGATGGTGGTGCTGCACAGATCACACCGGTACGATTTAACTCGAAAATACTGTCTAACCAGGTCTGAAAGGTAGGATCCTCTGGCTCGCACAGGTTGGTGTTTTGGAACCAGAAGTAGGCGAGACTGGTCAGATTGACTAAATTTTCTGGCAATGCACCATCAAATAGATTATTGTCTAGATAGAGGTATTGGAGGTTAACTAGGTTGCCTAATTCAGATGGAGCGCTGCCGCTCAACTGATTTCTACTCAAAAGAAGAGTTGATAATGCGTTTAAATTACCTAGCCCTGATGGGAGGTTACCACTCAATTGATTACCAGTGAGATCAAGATATGCCAAACTACTAAGATTGCTCAGTTCTACAGGGATACTGCCACTTAGTTGGTTGAAGGCCAATGTGAGTTCAAGTAAATTATTGAAGTTTCCTAACTGTGCAGGAATATTTCCATTCAGTCCATTAAACGACAAATTGAGCTTTTGTAATGAAGGCAAATTACTCAACTCTAAGGGAATAATGCCATTGAGGTTATTATTATATAGAAAAAGTTCTGTAATATGTCTTGTATTGCAAGTTACACTATACCAACTACAGGGCGTGCTTGTCGTCAACCAACCCGCATGATTTGTCCAGTTTGTACCATTCGTACTATTGTAAAGTGCAACGAGTGCATTGCATTCTATCTTGGGTATCTCTGTCACGTTGTTGCAGGAGAACGCAAGTGGGGTAGAATTTGCGGTAACGCCCCTGTCCTCATTGCTCGTTAAGCTCGAAGAACTAAATTGCTGTGATCCCTGAACGACTAAACTGAAAGCCAGCAGCGCAGTCAAAATGAGAACAAGAATACCTAACCGAAAGACGAATAAACGACTGTTCATAGTAAGTCCTTTAACAAAGCTACACAAAGTACTTATAGCTATAGCAATCCGACTAGAAATGCGAAATACTTGTAACTGAATACCACCTTGCCACAAGTTATCGATTTCGGAATTCACGTGGGATTGCTATATTCTATAATCTGGGAATATCTTTCAATCAGATGAGTTAGAGGGAACAGTACCCGGCGTTTTTCCTGATTTATATGAATTTCGGTGATTGGTAGTATACTATTCTAGAAGAATAATGTATGCGTCTCCGCTTTGCAATAGGCTGCTGTTGCTTTGAGCAACACCTTGTTGACCTTCTGGATAGTGGGATGAGGTGATCCGATGAGCGAGCTAAATCAACCCCTTGAAGAGCAAGCCCGGCAGATTATCCGCGACTGGTTAACCGCCCATACGCGTAGTCTCCGGAATTTAGCTCGCGAAGCCGGGCTTCAGCCTAGCGTCCTCTCTCGCTTTTTGAAGGGTGAAACCACCTTAGAAGCCGGTTCGGCTGTAAAGTTGTATAGTGTGCTGCAACACACGTTGTCTGCCATTGAACGCAAAACGTTTATTGTAGCCACGGGTTTATTGCCGCTGGCTTTGGCCTTCAGTAACGATACGATGCTGATGACGGACAAGCACGCTTCACCGTATGAAATCGGGAGTCGTTTGATGCTTGCCGGTCTTACTCAATATGACCATAAGGTCTATGCAGAAGCCATCGCGCTCTTTCGGACCGCGGAGGAGATATTCGGTGCCGGTTCCAGCCAAGCTGCGTTAGCCGGATGCATGATTGCGCAAATCTTTATCAACCTGGGCGATTTGCATCAAGCGCAGACCGAGGCAGAGCGCGTACAACAAACGTATGGTGCGGTGATGGACCCCAATACAAAGGCAGAATTGTATCGGATTCATACGTGGGTAGCCTATTATCAAGGTAACTATGGCCCAGCCGCGCAGTGGGACCGCGCGCGGATTAAGCTCGGTGAGGAGGCGGGCATTGAGCGTTTTCAGCATCCGCATTTTTTAGGCCGCATTTATTATGATCTAGGCTGTCTCGGTCAGAGCGCCTTACCGAATGCACAACTCTTCCAGCGAGCGGTAGACTGCTTTGCGCAGGCCAATCAGATCGATCAGCGGTGGGGCAATGAAACGAATCAAGCCTTTGAACACTTCCGCACGGCGCAAGTTCTCCACAAGCAGGGAGATTGGCAAGCGGCCCGCAGCCTACGTGCCAAAGCCCGCCAAATCTTTAATAATGGCTCGTTCGGTGGCTCAATCGCTCTGCTTAATATTGAGGTGGAGGAAGCGAAGATCCTCTTGGAAAACGATGAATTCAAGCGTGCCAAGCGCAAGGCCGAGATGGCCTTGCACGGGTGGGCTCAGGCCAAATATGCGAAAGGGATCGGCGACTCGTTAACGATTTTAGGTGAGTTGGAATATACCCAAGGCAATGAGGCCCGTGCCCTAGAGATATTTACGGCGAAACTGTGTATTTATCCCTATGATAATCACCCGAGTAATCGGCAGATATGGGAAGATATTTATTATCTAGAGCAGGAAATTATTCGTCGAGAAGGCAGAAAGTTTTATCAGCAATTGATCCAGCGTATTTATCGTTTAGCCCAACATCGTCAGGGCTATTTCACCTATCTCAATCGTATTATCACGGATCGCAGTCTAGAAATTGAGCGCATATTTGGGCAATTACAATCGTTCCTGCCTTAATCCTCATCTCCGCAATAAGCGAGCCACTGATGCACATATGGACATGGCCAAAGCCTCGAATGGGAGATTCCTCATAACCGCAATCGAGAGAATTTTTATTTTATCAGCATTTTATGCTTAAAACGCGCGCTACAATCCCGATGAAGCCTCAAATTCTAGAGTTAGAAGCGATGGGAACAGGATATAACGTATCTTTCGCCGTTTCAATGATAGAACTCGTCTTTGAGGCATTTTTCGGCCATTTACCATTATCTTACCGATTTATTACACCCTTCATAAGTGCGGTATCTGTACAATGAATGAATGGACCAATGGACATGGCTGAACGACCTCAAAACCTTCTTTGATCCACCGAATGCTAAGTTACAAATCGGCACTCGTGATTTCTTTGGCCTGTTACCCATCTATTTAAGTTTGAAACGATTCTCAAGCCATCTGTATGTAGTTGGAGCGAGTGGTCAGGGTAAATCAAAATTTCTGCAACATGTGTTATTTGAACTGAGTACGAAAGGCTGGGGGTGTGGTGTATTTGATCCGCATTCTGATTTAGCCAGTGATTTATTAGCCCAATTAGCGGCTCACCCAAAACCAAAACCGTGGTTATCCTATCCATTCAATCAGCAGCGAATTATCTATCTTGATCCAAGTCGTACCGATTACATAATTCCGTGCAATGTTCTCCGTAGCACGGTTAGTTCACCCTATGAAATTGCGGAAAATGTCGTGGAATCGTTCCGAAGAGTATGGCCAGATTCATTAGCTGAAGCGCCACGATTTGCTCAGATTTTGCGCAATGCGGTGTTGGTATTGATTGCCAATCAATTGACGTTGTTGGAACTGGAGCCATTATTAACTGACAAAGAATTCCGAATGCGCATGCTGAATCACGTAAAAGATCCGTTAGTTGCTTCGTTCTTTACGCACCAATTCGATAGATGGGGACCGCGTGAACAACCCATATTTATATCACCAGTCTTGAATAAAATCTCCGCATTTTTATTTAAACCACAGGTCCGCTATATGTTAGGCGCTAACGAAAATAAGCTGGATTTTCGCTCAATTATTGATAGTGGCAAGATCCTCATTATTAATTTGGGTTGTTTTCGTGATGAAGAAACACAACGTTTATTAGGCAGTTTATTTCTCACCAGTTTAGAACAGGCTGCCTTCTCACGCAGCAATCAGCCCGCCTCACTACGTAAACCCTTCTTCTGCATGATAGACGAGTTCCCCTTATTCTGCTCTCGTGATCAGACGAGTCTGGCGCGTATTCTTTCTGAATGCAGAAAGTACCGCTTGCATTTAGGCTTGGCACATCAGACAGTTACGCAACTACCGGGGGCACGCATTCAAGGTGCTTTAGAAAATGCCAAGCTAAAAATTGTGTTTGGTACAGGGCGTCAGACTGCGGAATCTATTGTCAAAGAATTGTTTATGCCTAATCCGCAGTCTATCAAGCATGAGGTGGCTGATACAGAAGCTCACGACCGCACGCATCCAGTTTTTGACCCCTTACTTGAGCAATACGAGATTTTTACGCAGGCGATTCAACGGTTACGCCGGCGCCGTGTTTTGGTGAAGCTGCCTGACAGGGAACGAGTTTACCGGTTACGAGTTCCGAAAGTGCCGTCTTCACATCTGGGTGCCCAACAGCTTGAGAGTGTAAAAAAAGCATTAGCCAAAGCAGTCGGGAAGCCATGTACAACGATTGAGCAGGAGATTATCAGCCGAGCAAAACGGCATGGGGTTCCCCTCTACATTCAGGAGTCGCAGTCTGTATCAGGAGAAAATGAGGAGGAGTTTTGGCAATAGGGGAAAATTTTATACGAATGTCTAAAATAGATGTTTGCTATAATATTTCTACTATATAGTCCATTATTAATTTTATAGAAGCCCAAAAGACGGGCATTATATGCCATCTCCTGAGCATAAATTACAGCCACCCATTGATTTTACCTCTGATAATAAAACAGGTGGGAGCATTACTGATTCGCCATTAGAATCTCCTCAACAATCACCGCTTGTAGAAGCCGCTTTGATCCTCAATCGATATCTGGAAGCAGCTAAACCACATGCGAGGGCTGTCTTAGGTTTAGCGCCTAAGCCAATACCCCCAGTTTTAGAGAGCAACCAATGGTTGCTAGCAGGGCAGTCAGTAACAATTGATACAGAGAAAATTAGAGCAAAACGACGGGAACAGTTTGAACAGACTGGCTATATTCCACCGATTGTCGGTGGAGCGCCAAAACACATTGATTTATCAATAAACAAAATTGTCGCATTATATCGAGACCAACATATATCTACGGCAGAAATCGCCAAACAATTTGGGGTAAGTACAGAAACGATATACAAACGATTGCACGAAGCAGGTGAGCTTAATTTGATAGGAACTCGTATTGGTGATAGGGCCTTTAAACAAATGGAGAGGGAAGATCAGGCAAGCTTTGACAGATGGCTTGTAGAGAACAAAGAAGCGTTACAAAAAGAACAGGAGGAAACCCGTGAAGTTATACGGCATCTGTTTGGTGAAGAATTTTTAAAGCAATCTGAAGAAACTGATAGAGCGATAAAAGAGATGATTAAGAAACGAGAGAAGAAGCAGATGAAAAAGTAAGTGACAGGAACAAGGACTGCAAGTAGCAGAAGTCGGGTGTGTTTTTTGTACAGAAAGACAAAGCTAATCATATCTACGCAAGAATTTGACGAAAAAACTGCTGCCATCCCTTAGCTGGTTTCTCATTTAAAGGAGATTAAAAGTAATACACAAACAAGTATCTAGCAACTGGAGATTATGATAAAATTATAAAATATGTATAAATCATTATCATCATACCCAAAAAGAATCATTTTTTGGGTGGGTGTATTCAGCGTAACTATGATTTGCGTGTTATTGTTTTACCTGTTCATATACTTTGCTGAATGCTGTAGACTACTACCACTTCCTTTTGATCAGAGCGAGAAAACAATATTCCGTATATCAACCTTATTTCCTATAAATGATGATAAAAAAGCTGAAAACTATTATACTCTTGAACAGGTATCTCCGCTCTCGCAAAAAAACCCAATCTATCAGTCACAAATGATTATTATGTATGCCCCTGTTAATTTAACTCTATACATAGGAAGAACTGTACATGTTAACATGAAAAATGTTTGGGGTGATGGTGCTCCTCAACAATGTATAAATCCATCAATAGGAGGGAAGTGGTGTAGAGCAATTAGCAGTCCTCGCACTTCAATTTTTTCAACTATTGGAAATATAGGCGACCAAGAACTTTATATTGATTCTATTGAGCTGGTAAAATAATGCTGTTGTGTTTCGACATTTGTAACGTGGTGTGAACATTGAAATACGCCAGAGAGTATATACACTCTCTGGCGTATTTAGTTAACTACCATTTGGTTCCGTCTACGAGATTGAACCGCCATGCACTATTAGGCCCCCAGTTAAGCCATAATGTTGAAACACCCCAAAAATAATCTGAACTGCTAGCGCCAGTAATATTCCGATAGCTCAGATTGTACTTTTGCCCGTTGTATGTAATGTAATAACATCTTTGGGATACAGGGTCTACAGTAGGGCACGACAACTGCGTATTTCCCCTACCATCAGCTTCGGCACGAAACGGTAACGTCACGCCAACAATACGGCAGTGTTGAAACGAGTCCAGCCCGTTAAACAGAGTGCACCCATTTTGGCCGTAATTAAGTGACACTGTAAACATGCCGGTACTCCAACCCTTTGTAGGACCGCCAGCCTGCACAGGCACAGGGGCCACGGCTGCGGCCAAAGCAATTACTAATGCCAATGCTACGGAACTAACCACTTGTACTGCTCGTGAACGACGTAAGCTGAAAATCCTCTGATACAGATTGCGCATTTTCTCTCCTTTTAATCTCACATATCTATCGAAATACCTACAAAACGCCATATCTAATTTGCCGATGAGTAACTTTAGCGATATCTAGTTCTTATCCTTACGGATTATGATGAAGAACATACTAATCTCTTCGCCTAGATACATCCTGTTGTGGCTCCGGCATGGGTAGTATCATGGTTTGCTAACTAATCGAAATTAACTCTAGGCTTAACCTACTTTTCTCAATAAGGTATTCAGTTGATCGACATAGCGGAGATATTTATGCTCCTGCGCAAGCCTAAGTGCTTCCTCTGCCACCTTCACATAAGGACCGGTGTCCATCCCAAGATGGAGGGCAGATTGCAACCCACTGCGAGCAATCTGAATATAACGAAAAGTCGGCTTTTGAGTATGTTCTTTTTGCGTCTGAGAGAGGAAGTCACGCGCTTTGTTGAGCGTTTCCGGCGCATCTTTAAGGCGGAGAATTCCTTGTCCCGTACTGATGCCTTCAAGCAGTGTACAGACAACTTCGGTATGGATAAATTGCCCATGCTGAACTCGTTTGATGGCCTTAGCCGCAGCGCGTTTGAATTCATCCGCTTGCCGAAGTAAAGCGTGGGACATGACCTCTGTCCGGAGCATCAAGAGAATATTGTCAAAGTCTTTTTCTTGCCCACCGTCGTACAATTTTTTACCCTCGCTGGCTTCATATATCGCGTTTCGCCAGCGCTTGCTAATGTAATGCGTATCGGTGGCACAGGCATTGCCAAGAGCAATGATTTCATAATCACCATACTTCTGTCCGATCGTTTTGATACCATTAGCAAACCTTAGGGCCTGGTCGACTTGATTCGCTTGGCACGTTTCTCGGAAAGCAATGGCCTGCTCTACCCATATCCGCGCCTGGATTTTCTCAATTTCTGGAAAAAATTTAGCATGAGCAATCTGGCCTCCCTTTCGGTTGATGAGTGCAGAGAAAGCTTCTGCCATCTCTTGAGCAAGTTGGGGATTCCCACCGATTCTTGCCTGATAAATATACTTTTCCTGGCTTTTGAGATACTCCAAATCGAAGAAAGAGACAAATCGTTGTGCATAAAGTTGTCTTGCCATTTGGGGATCATACCCTGCCAATTGTGCAAGGACGCCTGGCTCTTCGTTAAACTGATAGGCCAGTTCAATGAGATAAAAGAGTGAAGGCTGTTTTTTGCCGCTGCACCACAGGCTTACTGCCTCTTGTGTAACGCCAAGCAAACCAGCTACCCACGACTGCGTTTTATTGCCGATCATACGCAATAAGGCATCGCCTAGTTGCTTATAGGGAACCTGTTCTTTCTTTTGTGATGCCATCTGTCTAACCTCTCGGTCTATTAATCACGATGTCAACAACTTCAGACATGAACATTATTGACATAGCTGAATATAGCGATATCCTGAAAGAAAAACTAGCACTTAGGCATAACTTGGTTATAAAATTCAATTTAGCTATAAATTAGTGGATAGTCCGTTTCTGCCTTGCTCTGCCTTCTTAGGAGGATAACTGAAAATGAACCATGAAGTCTCTTCCTACCTATGTACCTCCTGTTAAGCAACTTAAAAGCTGCTCAATGATTATTGAAGCACAGAAATCATTTCCGGCGTTTCCAATTTGTTGCCGGAAATGGCGGAAATGGCTTACTACAAAGGAAAACAAAAGAAATGGAGCAGGAGTACGAATTTCAAAGAGAATTTAATAATCTTAGGCAAAGATATGGCTTTACTTATGAAGAGTTGGGACAGCGACTCCATGTTTCGGCGGGCGCCCTGAATAGATATGTGAATGGCAGGAGAAAATTCCCGACGGATCTTTTACGAAGAGCATGCCGAGAGGTGTTTCATCGCACTGAAGCAGAAACAGACCATCTCGTGGCGTTATATAACGAGTTTTGGGCACAAACAACACAAGAGGAGGAAACTCCCGATGAGGAGACTGCAAACGAAGAGGAAACTGTAAATGAGGAAACCAGAAGAACTGAACGCGAACCTCCTCTGGTACGAACATATTACCAGTCGATTGCGGTCCGTAAACGTCTCATCAGTCTAGGTATTGTCGTAGTTATTTTAGTGGGGGGACTCATTCTCTGGATGCTTAGCCCTTTCTCTCCGCTGGCAAGGACTCCCCAATGTATCCAACGAAAACGAGCAGGCATGTGTGACATTCCAGAAGGTAAATTTCTGCGGGGAAGCACGGAAAAACAACTGCAACATTTTGCAGAACTTTGCGCTAGCGCAAAGATACCTTGTGCGGTAGATGATTTTCAAGATGAACTTCCACAGCAAGAAGTTCATCTTTCAGCTTTTCGCATTGATCAGTATGAGGTAATGAACCAAGAATTTCTGAAGTTTGTGCAGGGAACCAGTTATAAAACGACGGCGGAGCTAAAAGGAGATAGCGACATATGGAATGATACGCTGCGCAAGTTTGTCCGCACAACTGGTGCCGACTGGAGCCACCCAAACGGAGTTCACACATCGATTGGGGATCGGTTGAATTATCCGGTTGTCCATGTGTCTTGGACCGATGCGAGAGCCTACTGTGAGTGGGCTGGCAAACGGCTACCGACCGAAGCAGAATGGGAAAAGGCAGCACGAGGAACAGAGGGGGTACTATTTCCTTGGGGCAACGAATGGAATCAAAATGATGAAAGCCGCGGGAACTATGTCCATAAAGATGCTGCTCCACCCCTGTCGCCCGTTGGGAGCTATCCAAGGGGGGTAAGTCCCTATGGTGCGCAGGATATGTTAGGTAATGTCTCTGAATGGGTCGCCGATTGGTATGACGATGCTTACTATAATAGAGAAGAGTCCCTCACCAATCCCCAAGGCCCTGCTATCTCAGCCACCAAAATACACGTAAGACGGGGTGGCGGTCGCAGTACGAGAGGAGGATTTTTACACGCTGCCTGGCGCATTACTCAGTCAACATTTTCGGATCCAAATGAGACAAGAAACGATGTTCTTGGCTTTCGCTGTGCCCAAGATTTCTAAAGTTGGTCGGCAGAAGAAACAGGTTCAGCAAGCCTCACCCGTTCAATCATGGAGTGCGCAAACACCTATGTATAGATCATGGGGATTATCTCTGCCTGCTCGTATATAATTATAGACAACCTGTATACGAGTCAACTTGTCAATGGCGGGAAAGCGTTGAATTATCAATACTTTTGATGATCATCCAGGTGTATGGTCACCAGAATCAACACTATTCTCCCAGTATGTGTATAGCTTGACCCTGCGCAAGGAAAAACGGCGGCAGCGTGACTACTGGTATACCTATAGAAAAGATGATTCGAAATTACACAACGCTTATGTCGGCTGCTTTGAAGCTTTAACTAACGTGAGGTGAGGACGAAAGGAGCGAACCTGATCCATTAAAACCAACCTAAGGCCACGAGTTTGGTGACAGCCTCTGGTTAATTTCTGGATTTAGGCAATGTGAGATCTCTGAGGATGAGGTAGGGCCATTGTGATTACCAATTTCACAATTTACGGTAAATGTAATTGTCGTTAATAGACTATAACCCAGTTAATATTCTATCGTTGCTGGCGAATCCGTGGTTATTGTATAGTCTGACTACCAGACATAAAGAAAGACACAATATGTTAAAGGGGCTATTAAATCGGATGCCAGGTAAATATTATTCGACTTTATCAGAGATCAAACAATCGCTATTGAAAAACTCATTAATAGCTAAAATTTTACATGATTCGTATGCCGAAAACCCATCTCTAAAATCCATAGCAGTAGAGACATTATTACAAATAATACGATCTGGACTAGAAGAAGTAATACAACTTGAAGAGCTTGCATGGTTCCATAAACGGTTAAATTTGCCATTAAAATCTGAAGCTGCATGCCAAATCAAAGCAGTGATTGTACTTTCTGGCCCTGGTACATGGTATCTGGAGAAGAAAGAAGATCGTTATAAAGATAAAGTGTGGGCTGCATGGATGGACCGTAAGCGTCTTGTGCATGCAGTCTGGGTTATACGACGAATCACTGAAATCTCAACTGGAAGATGTTTTCGTGCCTCTCTTGACACACTCGATGAACAGGTATGTAAGATAAGAGCTAGTATTGCAGAATATGGACCTTACTTTATTTATACCGGCCGTGAAGATGAAAGACAAGCTGTAAAACAAGCCTTACAAGAAAATCGGGTGATAATTCCACCAGAGAAAGTTTATATTATTGAGGGAAAAATCGATAATACTGTCGAGCAGGTAAGAACAATCACATTACCTCCTGAGCTATGTTTAGAGCCTGGGGATCGGATTGCGGTAGTTGCACATAGTCCTCAACTAGTACGTTTTGGACGTATACTTGGGCAATATAGACCATTCCCACCAGAGGTAGAAATTCAACCATTTCCTTTGTCGATACCTTGTACTGGAATGTCAGATTATCCTGAACAAGAAATGCGTGGTCTTTTATATTATACCTTCATTCGCAAAGATGCTACACAGGTACCCTATCCTTATATACTTGAGTAAGTATCTTCTTTTTGACTCCTCGACACATCCTTCTAGCTAATTTGATGTCTGGACATAACGATCTCTTCAGCAAAATTTAGTCATATTTTATTTCCAATAAATAGTTTCATAACTAAGTTATAACCTAACTATAGATTTCTCCTTTGTTTTAACTTTATAATCAAAATCACGTTTGTAATTCAACTATCTTACTTGATCGTTCCTTAACAACTTTATCATAGCGGTTGACATCTCTTCACGGCAAAGTTGGCATCCTCTCACTACACGACTGTCTGTCTTTCGGTAGAACAAAATTTGTTCTACCGATGGGGAGAGAGTTACCAATTCTAGACTTCTAGATCGGGGGTGATATGAATGATGTCAAATACACTCGAAACTTTGTTTGAAGAGCTAAAACTTCGTCCTATGATGCGACACATGGCCATTTCCCTTTTCTTTGATCTGCCGTTGACACCCGCTGCGTTGAATGACTTTGGCGTCGATACAGCTAACCACTATCGAGCCTTGAAAGAGGTGCTCTTTGGGGGTCCGGCATCGGCTGAGGAGAGCGTCGATGATTACAAAGAATATCAAGCACTCTGTGAACGGGTCAAGAAACTGAATCAAGCCTGCGGGAATGGGCCGATGCTCAATGCGTTGGTCGGAAAATATGCCTCTGCGTATGCGCAGGTCGTGCATTTTCATACCCCTTGGGATGAAATCTTTGGACGATAGAGGAAGAGTCACCTGAGGAGAGATGATTACCATACGGGTTCGATATCATTCGTTGGTATCGAACCCACCCATGATTCTTCTCTAGTCGCTTGTGATTGCTTGGCGTTCTGCTACTCTTCGCTCACCGTTTCGGTGCTTGATGCGTCTGTCTCACGGTTAGGTGAGATAGACATTTCAACCATTCGAAAGGAGGTGACACTACTATGGAGAAACCAGAACCCAATTTAGCCTGTGATGCGTGCGGAAAAGACCTGAAACTTCAATTTTATCGATTGCGTGCCTCCCAAGACGTTGGAACCAAGGTGCTTGTCGAATTTCGATACAGTTTTTGTCATGACTGTTACACCCAGATCCGACCGAAAGTCAGGCGTGCCTTGATTGAGGCCTTTATTCACATGTTACAGGAAGATTTTGGAAAACTCAAGCAGGATTTGCAGGCGGCTGGAAAGATATAGGCCAGCAACCACTGGTTGCCAGCCTAGGAACCCGACGAATAGTCGGGTTCCTACCCCTTTTATTGGCGATGATTTTTTGACGGTCACCTGAGGAGGTGAGCACACATTGACACCAGAAGAAAAAGTCTGGCGGGAAACAGAGAGACAGCGCCAGCAGCTCAAGGATCAAGCGAATGATTATCAGATGTTTCAACAGATTATCACGGAGGTTCACCAGTTCAATATGCAGTCTTACGAGGCGATGATGGATGAGCTTGTTCAGATTCAGAAGGAGTATGCAGGAACACCTTACCAAGCGGTGGTACAGCAGATCAGCCATCATGTGGCACACATCTTTGCCCGGTACTCTCTCAAGATGCATGAGGTCATATACCATCAGCTCATAATGAATTTGAATCGTGAGGAGACCCCTCGAACGCCTGCCCAGCCTGGACAGGCGCAGCCAAGTTTTTTTGACCAGATCTTTGAACAAGGCGGTGAACCATGAGCGTACCCTTAGATCCGAGCTTACAAGCCCAAGTTGACTTATTCAATCAACAACTTGAGCGGATGGCACAACGTCAACAGCAAACCTTTGCGCGTGTGTTTACGCGCCATATCCAGGCAGAACAGACGCGTATGAACACCTTCTATGACCCAGCGCCGCAAGCAGATGAAGTAGGATTCCCGATCGTTAAGGATGAGGAATTCGGGGAAGCGGCCGTGCTGACGATTGACGGTGAGTACCGCGTGGTCGAATCTGATCCCGTTGATCCGGTGCATACGCCAGAAGAACAGGAGGCAGTGCAATGCAACAAACAATCATCTCTAACCGGTATGTGGGCCTGGAAGCGCAACTTACGCGGGCGATGGCCGAGCAGTTACAAGAGCTCGCACTGGCGGGTACACTGGCTCGGCAAGGACTGCGCGAAATTCGCACAGCGCACTGCTATGCTGCCGAAAGGCTTAGTCAAACGCTTCGGGCGGCGGAACAGGTGAAGCAGACGGCCCGACAGAGGAGTGGCCTTTCGCCTTTGCAAGAAGTCGCCCTCTATCACTATACCCAGGCCTATCTGTATGAAATGCTGCTATTGGCTGATGAGTCCGGCGATGCGATCATTGCCGAATTGCAACACTGGTAGCCATGAGGAGGTGATAGTATGGCAGGTTTGCTTTTCCTGCTTTGTTTCAGCTTGATCATTCTGTTCTTCGTAGGATTGCTCATCCTGGGTATCGCATTGGGCATCACCTATCACCAGCAAAACGATAGCCACCACAGCCAGCCGTCTGATCATACCATGAATCCAGCGGTGGTTAAGACGCTCCAAAAGATGAATCAACTCAGTGATCAGCGTTCGCGTCGGGAATGGCAGATGAAAACACGGTCAGAAGAATATCTTCGCAAGGTACACGACATTACAAGGAGTTAAGTGATGACGAACAAAAAAAACGATGAGCCAGTTGAGACCCTAGCGTGGCGGTTCGCTCTGCCTACCCAGGAAGAGTTGGAACAGGAAAGTCTGAACAAATTTCAGTTGGCTCGTAATAGGCAGCGGGTGCTGACCCAGGCGGAACAACGGGTTGTCAATGAAGCGCACAAGCAACTGTTGGTGACGAAGTATGATGCAATCAAAGGTCAAGCGGTTGCAAAGAGCCTTACTGAACTAACCCAGTTGGCTGCTCGTTGTGTTTCTGAGACAGCCGTCCATCATGGTTCACTCACCAAAGCCGCAGCGGGTACGGCCTATGGGGCGTTTGTTGATCAGTTTAATCGGACTAGTCTCCAATCCCTAGGGCGGCATCAGTTGAAAATCGATGAACTCTATTACGATAAGCTCGTCGACGAATCGTTGCGTACTATCTATGTCAAGGACGAGCCCGAGGTAATCATCAAAGAGGTGCCTGTCGAGAAGATCGTAGAGCTACCGAGGAAGAGGTTTTGGGAGAGGTAAGTAAACCGTGGAGGATACAGATGCACGTTGATCAACACCTGTTAGAGCAACTGCGCAGACATGACCAATTTGAATTTGTCGTCACACCGGAGGATAAACGCTGCGATTACGCCAAGCAATTTGAGGAATGGATTCAGCAGTACTGTCTGGATGACATTCAGCAGGCGGATCTGGCCGCCATCCTCCAAGCGAAGAATAACCTGCTGGACAGTTACATGCAGAGACGACTTGATGTCTCGAAAAACCATCGGAACCATATCAGCGAACAGGGACACATCTGTATCTTCCATATGTTCGAGCATTATTGTCGATTGATGATCAACGTGCAACGAAAACTTAGACCAATGCCACTCTATGACTCGTCTCCACTACCAACCATGCCACCCCCCCCGCTGCTGCCGAATATTTTTGTGAAAGCGGAAGCGAAGGATGAATGAACTGGTACGCACCGCGCCGGCTGCCATTGATGCTGCTTCATCCTTTAACCTGAAGGCGTGGCTTACCTCGCTTGGTCGCTTTAATCCAACAGATATCATCTGTGGGCCAGGCGCAGGTAAATCTCGGTTCATTGGCCGCGTGCTTGCCTATCACGATTTCATCCAGGGCACCCCCCAAATTGTTATCGACCCTACCGGGGTCAGTAGCCAGAACATTGTCGATAAAGTGAATCGCATCGCGCCAGATTTTGAACAGCGCTGGTGGCAGCAGTATCACCAGCCCCTGCCCCCGGAATGGGTGCGCTATATTGAAGTGCAACTTGAGCAGTTAACCGAGCGCATCCAGTATGTGGACATGAATGGGCAAGGGGGCTTTCCCTTGTACTATCGCTTAGCCC
This sequence comes from Methylococcales bacterium, assembly GCA_038319065.1. GTDB lineage: Bacteria > Pseudomonadota > Gammaproteobacteria > Methylococcales > Methylomonadaceae > Methylobacter_C. The sequence goes on along the minus strand of JBBQCU010000001.1, from coordinate 1,421 downwards.
ATGATGAGAGTTTGTTTGACATGGCGCAGCGATTTATTGAGGTGATCCGTCGATTAGACCCGGCTCTAGAAACGGCTAGTGTTGAGGGCATGAATGCGGCCTATAAGCTGGGCACGTATGTCGGTATGGTCTTATCGGCGCTGGGATTGCAAATTACGGAAGCGGAAGATCTGATTCGTCATCCGGAACAGTGGCAGGGACGGTTTGACCAAGCGCTGGCCGCCTATCCGGAAGTCTATCCTGCGGTTGTCTTTTTTCGGGATTTTATTAGCCATAAAGAGTTGCGCAATCGACGCTCCGATTCGTTTCTTACCAAAATTTTAGCGTTTACGGCTGATCCCAAGATGGCGATTATGTTTGGCACCAGTCAGCGGTCCGTCAATGGAGAGACGGTGGTCAACAAAAAACAAACCGTCCTCCTAGATTTTAGTAAGGTCGATAATCAGGAGCACCGCCGGTTTCTCATGTTGTGGGCCAACAGTGAGGTCATTAGCTATACCAAATGGCGGGGTACCGCGGGGCGCACCGCACCGCTGGGGTACATTATCGATGAGATAAGCCAGCTTTTAGGCTATCAACAGCACGGCCAAGCGGTTATGGCGGCTGACCTGGAGGAATTGGTCAGTGTGCTCTCGAGAAATTATGGCTTGATGCTCACGATTGCTCATCAATCCCTGACTCAGCTTGATAAGCGCATGCAAAATGCGCTCCTCCAAGGCAATCTGCTCATCGGCGCCGTGCGGAATCCTGACGATGCCGAGCAGATCGCACGTTACTTGTTTCGCTACAATCCTGATTGGGTCAGGAAAGAAGAGGCGGTCTATTTTGGCGAACCTGATCCTAGGATCATAGACACCTCCTATTCGTATTCGTATTCTGGGCTTTCCATCCAGGAGCGGGCTCGCATCGTGCCGAAGGTGATCGACTACCGCACGGTAGAATATACCGCAGCCGATCAGCTGCTCCTGTTCAGCCAGGCGATTCAAGCGCTGCCTCGCTTTACTTTTCTGGTGCATGCCTCAGGCGTTGAAGGCCAACCCGCCCAGCACGTCCAGAAGTTGGATATCAGTGCCATTGATCCCGGGATTTATCCGGATCAGGAGAACGTGACTGAGGCTTGTCGGCGGCTGTCCCTACGCTCAGGATTCTCCAAAGAAAAAGTCTTCGCTGAAATCGCACAGCGCACGCGCAAACCAAGCCACAAAAAGCCGGTGAAAGCGCCGACAAAACCTGCTACACTGGAAGGTATCCATGACCCACAGCCTACCCAACCAACACAATCTATTTCGCATTCAGGAACCCCAAGTGACGATTCCACTAGATCCACCAGTAGAACGTCAGGAAGCACCAATCGAGATTTCTGGGAAGCAAAAACAGAAACCATCAATGCGGATTGAATTAACCCTACGGGATATCCATGT